>JAGREB010000328.1 GCA_020446775.1 Paracoccaceae bacterium | reverse complement strand
CCATGACCGGCTTGGCGGCGAGCGGCCCGATGGGCCCAAGCCCCAGCACCGCCGTGCCGTTGGTCACCACCGCGACAAGATTGCCGCGCCCGGTGACCGTGGCCGCCTCGGCGGGGTCGGCGACAATCGCTTCGCAGGCCGCCGCAACGCCGGGCGAATACGCGAGCGCCAGATCGCGCTGATTGGCGAGCGGCTTCTTGGCGACAATTTCAAGCTTTCCGGGCGTCGGGTGGCGGTGGTAGTCGAGCGCGGCGGTTTTCAGATCCGCAGTCGCACTCGGCGTCGATCCAGAATCGGGCATGTACGGATTTACTTTCCGGACGTGATGAAAACGGCGGACCTACGATATCTTGGAACGCCGCGCCCGTCCAACGCCGCGCCCCGCTTTACGTACCGCCGGGGGACCGTTTTCAAGCGCGTGCCGGGCCACCTTGTGCATGACATTCGGCAACGCATGGCGGTGGAAATCGGCGGGTTTGACCCACATCGCGCCGGGGGAAAGAGGTCGGCGCGCCACGGCCGCCGATATCCGCCCGCGCATCACCGCCAGCTCCAGATGAAAATGTGTGAACGTGTGGGCCACGGTTCCGGCGACGGCGGTCCACCGCGATTTGAGCGGCGCATGCTCAGGGACGTCGGCTTGTCTCCATTTGGCGGCCTGCCACGGCGTCGACGGAATTTCGACCATACCGCCCAGCAATCCTTTGGCGGGCCGGCGACGCAGCATCACCGCGCCGTCGGCGCGCTCGATCCAGAACGCGACCCCGTACCGGGTTGGTGTCGCCTTCTTGGCGGAGCGGACGGGACGATCGAGCGCAACGCCGCTTCGGTTCGCGCGGCACGGCGACGCCCACGGGCATACCGAACATGCGGGCGATTTCGGCGTACAGATCGTTGCCCCCAAATCCATTACCGCTTGGGCATAGTCGCCGGGCCGTTCGCTCGGCGTCAGCGCGGCGGCATGGGCATAAAGTTCGGGTTTCGCTTTCGGCAGCGGTGTCGCGACATCGAAAATCCGCGCCATGACACGCTCGACGTTGCCGTCCATCACGACGGCCCGGCGGCCGAAGGCGATGGCCGCAATCGCCGCCGCCGTGTAGGGGCCGATCCCGGGAAGGTCGCGTAGGGCCGCTTCGGTGTCGGGAAATTGTCCACCGCGTTCGTCCGAAACGGCTTGGGCGCATTTATGAAGGTTTCGCGCACGGGCGTAGTAACCCAACCCCGCCCACGCGGTCAGAATTTCGTCGAGCGGTGCGGCAGCCAATTTCTCGACCGTCGGCCAACGGGCCAGAAATTTCGCGAAATATGGTTTCACTGCCGTGACAGTGGTCTGCTGCAACATGATTTCGCTGAGCCACACCGCGTACGGATCGGCATCATGTCCGGGTGAGGCGCGCCAGGGTAAATCCCGGCGATGGCGGTCGTACCAAGTCAACAGGCGACGCGCCGAAGGATCGCCGAATTGCGATGATTTCACTGACTTTTTCAATGGCCAAGGCCCTTGCGCCGGTATCGTCGGTGCTTCATCCTGTACGTGTGTTCCTAACGGATGCCGACCCTTGGCGAAAGCCGGCTTATTACACCGCGAACCCGCATCACCACCACCGCGCGTCGGACGGCCGACCGCGATCGGTGCCGTCTTTGCGCGCGCCGCTGCGCCGGCCTTGGCGAAACGCGGTTTTAGCAGTGCGTCCTTGATTCAAAATTGGGCCGAGATCGTCGGCCGCGAATTGGCCGATTTGAGCGCGCCGCTTCAGGTGAAAATTTCGCGGGGACGGAATGACGGCGGCACCTTGGTTTTGAAGGCGGCACATGGTTCCGCCGCGACCTTGATGCAAATGAAAATCCCGGCCGTCATCGAGCGGGTAAACCGATATTTCGGCTATCCCGCCATCGCCCGTGTTCAAATGACGCAAGGCGTCATGGCGGCGCATCGCCGGCCGCGGCGTCTCATCCAAGAAGAAGCCCCGCGCGATGCGACGCGCGAAAAGGCAATCGAAACTTTGGTGGCGGAGGTGGGTCCGCCCGATCTTAAAGCGGCTCTGGCGCGTCTGGGGGACGCGGTCAGCCGCCGCAAACCCTAAATAGAGCTTAGGGTATTAACGGAACTCGGTTCAGGGGATTGAACATGAAACTCAGAAATAATGTTGCAGTGGTGGCGCTGGGCACGGCGTTGTGGTCGGCCCCGGCGAGCGCGATCGACTTCAATAACGTCTTCGGCGACAACATATTCAACGATACGGCCGGTGTATTTACGGAAATGCTCGACACGTTCATGCCGGGCGTGACCAACATCCGCTTGGGTTTTGGCCCGGCAGTGGGTCCGGAGTTTGAAGGCGGAGACCACTACAAAACGGGTGGCGCCGCGTTGATATCGCTGCGGTACCGCGACATCCTCGAAATTGACAACAACAACCTTCGAATAAACGTATTCGGACGTGAAGGGTGGTTGAGATCAGAAAATTTTAGCGCAGGGCCGCTTGTTAAGCTGGACTTCGGACGCGACGAAAAAGACGCCTTGGAACTCACAGGCTTGGGCGATGTCGGCACCAGCTTGGAGTTGGGTGTTTTTGCCGCCTATACGATGGGGCCGGCCCGATATCGCGTGAAACTCCGGCAGGATGTCGCCGGCGGGCACTCAGGTTTCCTAATCGATGGCGATATCACCCTCGCAGTTTATCGTTCCGAAGATATGTCCGTCGCAGCGCGTATTAGTTCGACCTGGGCAAGCAGCGATTATATGAACGCGTACTTTGGCGTCACCGCCGCCCAGTCGGCGGCATCGGGACTTGCGGTCTTTGCGGCGTCGTCAGGCATCAAGGACGTAACGTTGTCGACCGGGGGCGAATACCGCTTCACCGATCGTTGGTCTTTGGCGCTCAACGCATCGTTTTCGCGCCTGATGAGCGACGCAAAGAAAAACCCTTTGGTCAGCACACGCGGGTCGGCCACGCAGTACGGGGTTGGCGTGTTCGCAATCTACACGTTCTGAAGCGAGCGGTTCACGAAACCTAACTGCGAATCCGTCCTGAATTGGACGGATTTTTGGCGCGATTTGTTGCATCTTCGCAACAGGTCGCCGCGTCGCGTCCGTCTCCGCCCGGATGCCCCACAATTTCCATATTCCGGGCCAAGATGGAGCGGTATGACCAAGTCCATGCCGTCCCAATCTCAGGCCCCGATCTGGCGTGCCACGCTGCGCGGTGCGGCGACAGCCGCGGCGCTAAGCCTTGCTGCGGGCGCGCTCGCCTGGGCGGCGCCGGGCACGGCCCGGGCTCAGAATTTTATTGCCACGCCGGGCGACGTGGACCGCAATCCCGCCCCGGCCGCCCCCCGGGCCCCGACGGCGAACGATCCGGATTTCAAGCTCGAACAGTTCCCCGACAAGCTTCCCAGGGCGACCAACGAATGCGTGTTCTTCCGCACGCTTTACGACTGGCGGCCGCTCAACAATCGCAATTTGATCATCTGGGCGCCGAACCGCAGGTCGCCTTACCACCTCGAACTCGACCGCCCCTGTTTCGGCCTCAAGTTCGCCCACTCAATCGGCTTCACGTCACGCGATTCCCGCTTGTGCGGCTTCGGAGGAGATTCCGTGCTGGTGCAGAGCGGCGGCGGTATGCCCGAGCGATGCCCGATCGGCGCCATCACGCCGTTGACCGAGGAAGGCCTGCAAGCGCTGCTCGATCAAGCTCCCGGCCGCAGCCTCAAAGAAAAACGCGCCGCCACGGATCGGGACTAGGCGGATCAAGATTGGGCCGGGTGAGCCTTGCGGCTCGCGCCCCATGGCCCCATCCCTGCGGTTCTCGAACGATGTCAGACGAACATAAAAGAAGGGCCGGTGGATCGCTCCACCGGCCCTTCAATTCAGTGACCGCCGTATTAGAAGTTATAGCTGGCGGTGATGCCGTAGTTCGGACCTTTCGGCAGATCCATTTCGAAACCACGCATATACCCGAAGAACCCAAGCGCGGTGTTCGGCGTGGTGAAATCGCGGAACCGGAGCACGTTCGACGGCGAGCGGTCGTCGAGGATGTTGTCGGCCCAGAAGAACACCCGCCAATCGTCGTTTTGAACGCCAAGGCGCGCATTCAGGTAGTAGAAGCTACCCGTGTGGGCCAAGTTGAACACTTGGCTGTAGCGCTTCGATTTGTAGTTCAAATCGGTGGTCAGGTACCACTCGATGTCGCCCGACAACGGCGCATGTACCGTGGCCGAAATCGTCGCTTGGTGCTGCGAGTTATTCGGGATCACGTTCCCTTTCAGGTTCCCGCCGTTGGCCAACGTCGGATCGTCAACGCCCGTGAAGGCCGCGTACTCGGGCGTGTCGTTGGCTTTGCGAATCTTCGGGTTGTTGTAGGCGTAGTTGAACGCAACCCGGAAATTCTCCGTCGCCTCCAACGCGGTTTCCACTTCAAGACCGGTCACGCGCGTCTTACCGAGGTTGATCAGGATCGACTGCGTGGTGGGCGCATTGTTGGAGTCGATAATGTCGACCACCGTCGTCAGCTGTTGTTTGGTCCAGTCGATATAGTAAGCCGAGAAATTGAAGGTGGCGCGTCCGTCCAACATGGTCGTTTTGGCGCCGATTTCGTAGTTCCAGGAATTTTCTTCGTCGACGAGCAAATTACCGTTGGTGATGGATTCTTGGTAGGTCTGCTCGGACGCCGTTGCCAGGGAGCTGTTGAAGCCACCCGGCTTGGTGCCCTTGGAAACCAATCCATATAGCAGCACGTCATCGTTCGCTTTGTAGTCCAAGATCACGCGCGGCGTGAAACTTGAGAACTTCCCGTCAAGCACGCGATTGGTGCCGATGTCGACGGAATGCTTCTTGTCTTTCCCGTAACGGCCTTCGACCGTCAAGGTCAGCTGATCGGACAGATCGCCTTCGATGCTCGCGAAAGCGGAATAGTTCTTCGTCCGGTCGATCAAGAAGTCGCTGCCGTCGGTGAGGAACGTCGGCGTACCGCCTGCCGAGAAATCACGCGTCCGCGACTTGTGCCGTTCATTGTAATAGTAGAGTCCGGCCAGACCGCGAACCGAAGCGTCTTGCGGCGAGCTCAACCGCACTTCGGCCGAATAATCCCGCCCCTTGTCTTGCGACTCGAAATGGAAGGCGCCGGCGGCGATGTTCGCCACGCTCACGGGCGCGGGAATGGGCGTCACGCGCACGCCGGTAATATCCGCGTCCTGCGCCGTGCTGAGGTCATCCGTATTGTATGCGAAACGCATGACCATTTCCCAATCGTTGATGTCCGAGACACCCTCGGCCAGCCAACGCCACGTATCACGCTTCTTGCCCGCGAAACCTGCGCCCGGCGCCGGGTCAGCGTCGAAGCCATCGACGCCATCGACGATATCGGGAAGGTTGAGGCTGGGCAGGCGGCCTTTGGTCGACAACGCGCCGCAATAGTAACCACCCTGCGATTGGGTCGACGTGCCAAGGACCGGGAGGAAACAATTGTTTTCGGTCCCCTTTGTCAGGACAAGCGCGGGATGACCGTCATCTTGCTTGATGTATGTGCCCTTCAAATCGAGGTGGAAGTTGTCGGATCCCACAAAGCGCAGCTTAAGCGTTGCGTCTTGAGTTTCTTCCGTGCCGAGTTTGCTGGTGTCGCCGCGGGTCGGCGCTTGTTCGAATGCCGCCGGCGTGAAGAAAGGCGGTGCGAAATTGATGTTGGGGTTCGCCGGGTTCGGCTGCAGCGTGTTGCGCCATTTGCCGCCGTAGTAATCCCAGTTGCCGGAGACGAAGTATTGCACCTTGCCTTCGACCAACGGGCCCCGCATCCAAATCGAACCCTTGTAGTTGTCGTGCGATCCGACCCTGGCATTGACCTGGCCTTCGAAGTCGTCGGACGGCTGCTTGGTGATGTAGTTGATCGCGCCGGAGAACGTGCGGCGGCCGAACAGGGCCGACTGCGGACCGCGAATGACTTCGATCCGCTCGAGAGAATCGATCGTGGTGGTTGTCACGGAACCGGAAACGAACACGCCGTCGACGAAGAACGATGCCGTCGGCTCGCCAAGGATGTTCGACATCCCGCGAATGGTCGGGCGGTCGAAGTCGCGGCCGTTGATGCTGTCCATGCTGAAGCCAACCGTGTAGTTGGCGAGGTCGTGGACGTCGTTGATGTTGTTTTGACGCAGCATGTCGGACGTAAACGCCGAAATCGACAGCGGCACGTCTTGCAGATTTTCCGAACGCTTGCGCGCCGTTACGGTGATTTCTTCAATTCCGCCCAGCATTTGCGCATGGGCAGAATAATCGAACGACAACTGTGCCACGCTCGAGACGGCGATTGCGGCAACGCCGCCTAACAACTTGTAGCGGTTCATGGTTTGAAACCCCCTCACTGAAAAACCCCGACGCCGCATGATACGGCGCACCTATTCCTTCATCGCATGAAATACCACACAGCCCGTATGTGCCAAATTGAATTATATTTTTTCAATCTTCCATGAATCTTGACGTTCAAAAGAACAACATTCGAATAAAATGTATAGAAATGTAATTGTTTCCAATTTCGAGCATTTTTGAAGAATATTTTTGCGTTAAAGACATTCAGCTTAAGATCGTACGCGCTTGTTTTTACGACAAGTGGTAATGAAGCCACACCTGGACAAAAACATACCCGCCGGATTCAAATTAGGGCCGCGTGCCGTCCGCGCAGATGGCGCTGCGCCGAGTTCGCCGGTTCAGAAAGACGCGCCAAGAGTGCGCCAAAATCCCGTGGCGCGCTGCCGACAATTTCCTGCTCCAGCGGCAACCAGATCGTGCCTTATGATGCGATTCAAATGTGGATAACTCCGTTCCGGGACTTCACAAGCCCGCGAAAACGGCCAAACTGTCATAGCCTTGCCCAATTCTCTCCACAAATGGTGCGGATGTTGCTATTGAACCGCATCATGTTGTGTCTGAACCTACGGAGACGCCCTTGAAATCGATCTTAAGCCGAGCAGCCGTGTTTGCCGTGGCATTGATGGCGATGCCGGCAGTCGCGCAGGACGCCCCAGCCGCCGCTCCGGCGGCGGGACCGCAATATCGCGAGTTCATCTTGGGAAACGCCGATGCGCCGGTGACGGTGATCGAGTACGCGTCGCTGACTTGCTCGCACTGCGGCAATTTTTACAAGACCGCCTATGAAGAGCTGAAAAAGAACTACATCGACACCGGTAAGATTCGCTTCGTGTATCGCGACTTCCCGCTCGACGGTCTCGCCATGGCCGGCGCCGTTCTCGCGCGCTGCGCGCCGGGCGACCGCGGCATGAAGCTGATCGACATGATGTTCAAGAACCAAGACACCTGGATCCGCTCCGATAAACCGATCGAGCCGCTGAAAGGTTACGCTCAACTCGCCGGCATGAGCGCGGCCGATGTGGATGCGTGCCTGCAAAACGAGCCGATCATCAAGGCCGTGCGGGAAGTACAGAACACCGCAAGTAACCTCTATAAAATTCAGTCCACGCCGACCTTTTTCGTCGACGATCAAAAGATCGAAGGCGATCGCGGTTTTGAATATATGGCGAAGCTGATCGACGAACAGATCGCGAAAAAGAAATAGTACGCGCGGGGGACCCGGCCGGACGACGGCCGGCGCGCGGTGTGTTTTTGTGTGAGGGGCTCCTTGGTTCAATTTACGAAACTCCGGCTGACCGGATTTAAGTCCTTTGTTGATGCGACCGAACTTCTGATCGAACCCGGCTTGACCGGGGTGGTTGGGCCTAACGGTTGCGGCAAGTCCAATCTCGTCGAGG
>JAGREB010000327.1 GCA_020446775.1 Paracoccaceae bacterium | reverse complement strand
TATTTCGGCATCTGCTTCGGGATGCAGATGGCTGTGATCGAAGCGGCGCGCAATGTCGCCGGCCTCGCCAAGGCCAGCTCGACCGAATTCGGGCCGACCGCTCACCCCATCGTCGGTTTGATGACCGAATGGACCAAAGGCAACGAAGTCCAGACCCGCGACGAACGCAGCGACAAGGGAGGCACCATGCGGCTGGGCGCTTATCCTTGCGTTCTTGCCCCGAATTCCAAGGTTGCGAGCATCTATGGCGAACGCCAAATCAGCGAGCGCCACCGCCACCGCTATGAAGTGAACATCAATTATAAACCGCAGCTGGAGAAAGTCGGAATGCTGTTTTCAGGCATGTCGCCCGATGGCGTGTTGCCTGAAATCGTCGAATATCCCGACCATCCCTGGTTCGTCGGCGTGCAGTTTCATCCCGAACTCAAATCCAAGCCATTCGCGCCCCATCCGTTGTTTACGTCTTTCATCGAGGCGGCGTTGACGCAGAGCAGGCTGGTCTGACGCCCATCTCTCCAACGTGTAATGGCGCCCTTTCGTTTGGGCACGTATAGTCCGGCCATGAGCACCACACCTCGCCACGTCAAAGTCGGCCCGGTCACCGTCGGCAACGATCTGCCGTTCGTGCTGATTGCCGGTCCCTGCCAGATGGAAAGCCGCGACCACGCGCTCGAAGTGTCGTCGGCCGTCAAGGAAATCGCGGGAAAGCTCGGCATTCCGCTGATCTACAAAACCTCGTTCGACAAGGCGAACCGTACCAGCGTCAAAGGCAAGCGCGGTATGGGCCTTAAGGCCGCACTGCCGGTGTTTGCCGAGATCAAAGAAAAACTCGGTCTGCCCACGCTCACCGACGTCCACGAAATCGACCAATGCAAACCTGCCGCTGAGGCCGTCGATGTGCTGCAAATCCCGGCGTTCCTGTGCCGGCAAACGGACTTGTTGGTCGCAGCAGGCGAAACCGGGGCCGTCGTCAACGTGAAGAAGGGCCAATTTCTCGCGCCTTGGGACATGAAGAATGTGGCCGAAAAGGTGGCCTCGACCGGGAACGAGAAAATCCTGCTGACCGAGCGCGGCGCGTCGTTTGGTTACAACACCCTGGTCACCGACATGCGCGGTCTACCGGAAATGGCCAAGACCGGTTATCCGGTCGTCATCGATGCCACCCATTCGGTCCAACAGCCCGGCGGGCAGGGCACCTCATCCGGGGGCGACAGGCGATTGGCGCCGGTGATCGCGCGCGCGGCCGTTTCGGTCGGTGTCGGGGCGGTTTTTCTGGAGACGCATCCGGACCCGGACAAGGCACCGTCCGACGGTCCAAATATGATTCGGATTAAGGACTTACCGGGGATTCTAGAAGTGCTACGCGAACTTGATCGCGTGGCCAAAAAGAACCCCGTCGATCTGTCCTGACCGACGGGGTTTTCTGCGTAAGTATTTCGATTACGAGCAGGCGCGCGGCAGAGCCTTCATGGCGGCCAGCGTCTTGTCGAATGCCGCTGTCTGTTCGGCGCCGGCTTCGCCGCCTTCACCGCCGACAAATGCCGCAAACATGGATTCACCACCCGGTCCGTAGAACACCACGCCGCGTGTTGTCCCACCGCGCTCGCCGGGGGTAACCACGGCGTAGATCGAGTTCAGGAGATCGGGACGAAGGTGCCCGCCGAGTGGTGCGCCGGCTTCGAGATTATAGAAATTGCTGCGCTCGGACGCCTTGCCCGGCATTGCGGCGCTGTGAATCTCGAACACGTTGCCGCCTTTGATGACCAGGAACAACGTTTCGCCCCACGCCGGTATGGTTTCCCAAACCTGCGCGAAAGCCGTTCCCGCGACGCCGACAGCCTGGTCGGCGGGCATGGCGCTGGTCACGACTTCTTCGGGCAGCTTTAGCATGCGCGCCGTGCCGCCATTGGCGATCATCGCCGGTTTCGTTTTCAGGTTTTCGGCAACGGCCGTTTTTTGGTCGGCCGACGCGCACAACGGCGCCGCCGCCTGTGCCTGCCAGCTGGCCGCGAACACGGCAACAGTCGCCATCAATGTCAGTTTTTTCATCGCGAGAGGCTCCCCGATTTGCGATTGAACCAACAAATTTTCGCACGCACCGGTCCGGATACGAAAGGGCAATCGCGTAACACAGCGTAACGAGCCCCATTGCGCCCCATGGGGCGCAGGTTATGCTGTCAAATGTTGTGATTAACCCCGCTTTGAAGGATCGGGCCGTGAAAATGGTGCTTCTCCGGCGACTAATTGCGCTCGGTTTGTTCGTGATCGCACAAACCAGTTCGAATTTTGCGTTCGCTGAAAACACCATGTCGTTTGTCACGGTTTCGGGTCACGGCGGGGCCGCGCTCAACGTCATGGAAACGGGGAATCCCGCGGGACCGGAAATCCTGTTCGTGCACGGCATGGGCATGAGCTACCTGAGCTTCCAGCCGCAATACAATTCCGATCTCGCCAAGGAATTCCGTATCGTCGCGCTCGATTTGCGCGGTCATGGCAATTCGGCCAAGCCGTGGAACGAGGCCGACGTCAAACCGAGCGAAGTTTGGGCCGATGATATCGCCGCGGTGATCGCCGCCAAAAATTTGAAGAAGCCGGTGATCGTGGCTTGGTCTTTCGGTGGTTTTGTCACCGCGGATTACGTTCGCAAATACGGGACGTCGGGGATTGCGGGCGTCAACTTCGTCGGCACGTTGGCCGGTCTCGTGAAACAAGAACCGCCGGTCGGCAACATGTCGCCCGAGGAGATGAAGCGGCGCGCAGCCATGCAAACGTCGGGGAATTTCGAGGATTTTCTGACCATCGTCGAACAAACGACGAAGATGTTCGAATATCCAGGCATCACCCCGGAATATCGCGAGCTCATGTTCAACATGGGGGTGATGGTGCCACCGTATTTTCGCAAGGCGTTCTCCGGCGCCAACCTCGATCACCAGGATGTCACGCCGGTGCTCGTGGATTTGCCGGTTCTTGTGTCCATGGGCGAGAGCGACCGCGGCTATGCCGATGCGGGCTATGGGCTGCTCAAAAAAGCATTACCGCACGCGAAATTCTCGGAATACGCCGCAACCGGTCATTTGCCGTTCGCGCACCATCCCGACCGTTTTAATGGCGAACTTGCGGCCTTCGTGCGCGACGCAAATCGTTGATTTAACATCATTTTTGCGGCGCAATAAAATTTCTTGACTTGGTCTGGGAAAGGGCAGAATTTGCGCGCGCACCGATTTCTCGCGATAGCGCGACGCGCTCTCATCTGACGTTCCGTCACCTTCGAGCGCTTGGTCCCGAGACGATCATTTCCAACTGTTTGCTCCCTCGCGCGGGGCTGACGACCGCAGGCCACGCTGCCGCCGTTGGGCTATGCAGCGTATGGGCCGCGGACATTTGAGGATACGTACCTTTGGACTCCACTTTGTTCGATCAACTCGGCATTGCCGAACCCATTCGGCGGGCGCTTGTCGCCGCCCGCTATACGGAACCGACACCCATCCAGTCGCGCGCCATTCCGGTGCTGCTCGACGGCCACGACATGTTGGGCATCGCCCAAACCGGCACCGGCAAGA
>JAGREB010000326.1 GCA_020446775.1 Paracoccaceae bacterium | reverse complement strand
ACCGGCACGCCGACTGTGTCATGGAAAACCTGATCGGCGACGATGTCGACCGTCTTGCCGAACTGGCGGCCGAGGCCGGCGCGGTTGTCCATCTCTACGGCAAGGCCGAAGCCCGGCCCGGCCGCAAGATGGGCCACGTCAACTATCTGAAATTTCCGAAAACCGCGTAGACGTCAGCTTTTCGCGAACCGCTTGCGCGCGGCGGTGAAGGCCTTGCTCAAATCTTTCCATGCGGCGTCGGCGCCGATCTTGATATCGCCCCAGGCTTCGTCGCTGGCGCGGCGCAATGCCGTGAGCCGGGTTTTGGCGACCTGTTGCTGCGCTTTCAGAACGCCGAGTTCCATATCGAGCTTTACCTTGGCGTCGGCCTTGGCCTTATTCGCTTTCGCCGTCAGCTTTTTGATCTCCGCCTCGAGCGCGTCGAGGTTGGTTTTCAACTTGGCCTGATACTTTTCGCGCACGGACATGATGTTCTCCTTGAGGGTCGCAGTTATTCAGGAATTCCGGTGGGCGTGCCCCACCCCAGATATCGCCTTGAACATTTAGGTTACGGCCGGCGTTTTGCAATGGCCTTGATCCACGGCAAACCTCGGAATCGTGCGGCGAGTGTATTGCGCCATGGATGGCCGCAGCCACATCTCGAAGATTACGAAAACGCGAGGGTGTGAATTGTCACGCCTTGAATTTCAACATCTTCTGCCCAAGCAAACGTCCGAACGTCAGCGCCGGCGTGACCATCGCCCCGTTGGTGTAAGCGCCGCCGGAGGTCGCCGCCGCACCGATCACTTCGCCCGCGGCATACAAGTTCGGGACCGGCGTGCCGTTGGACCGGATCACACGCAACATGCCGTCGACCGCAAGGCCCGCGAAGCCGATCACCGTCCAACCGACCAACCCGATCGCATAGTACGGCCCGTTGGCGAGTTTGACCGGCCGGTGCTGGCGGCCCATGGGGTCGGGCGCGCCCTCGTCGATGGCGCGATTGAACGCCGCGGCCGTGTCCGACAAGCCCGCCGGATTGAAGCCCGCCTTGACCGCAAGCTCATCGAGCGTCTCGGCTTTGTGGAACATGGGGTGGGCATTGAATTCCGCCATGACCTCGTCTTTCGACTTGCGGAACATCAGGTCCGGCGCCTTGTCCATCATGGTCTGATCGGCGATCACCCACATGCGCTGACCCGGCTGCTTCAGCAGGGCGTGTTCGCGGAAATCCACACTCGGGTGGTCTTCCTGCACGAACCTGCGGCCATGGACATTGACGTAGATTTCCCACGGCGGCCGGCGTTCGGGCCGCAATTGCAAGCCGCCGTATTGCGGGCTCGGGAAATTGTAATCGGTGAGCACGGTGCCGAAGAGCGTGGCGTACTTGTCGCCGCCTCGCACGTAACCGCCGGCACCTTCGCCGAGCAGAATGCCCTGACCCTGGCTGTAGGGATAGGCGATCTCGCAGGTCAGATCGACGCCATTCAGGTCGCGGAACATACGCGGATTGGCCGCGCAACCGCCCGCCGTCAGCAGAACATTGCGGCCCATGTGATCCTGGCGCACGCCTTCGTCGTTTTGCGTGACCACGCCGGTCACCGCGCCCGACTTGTCTTGAATTAAGTCGATGGCGCCGGTGTTCATCAGCACCGTGACCTTGCCTTTGCCGACGGCTTTCTGGAACAAGGGTTCCATCACCTTGAAAATGGTCTTGCCGCCTTCGGGCCCCCACTGATAGCGCCGCACGGTGAAATCCTCGTGCCCACCGCCCATCACGGGATGACCGTCGCGCACCGTGAAACCATTGGCTGCCAGCCAGTTGATGGTATCGCCGGCATTGTCGACAAACAGCCGCGTAAGAACCGGATCGGCGGTGTCATGGTTGATGCGCATGTTGTCGGCGTAGTGCGCATCGGGGCTGTCTTCGATGCCCGCAGCTTTTTGAAACACCGTGCGCGAGCCGGAAATCTGACCGGTGGACCGGTCGAGCGTGCCGCCAAGCACCGGTGCTTTTTCGACGACAAGAATCTTCGCGCCACGTTCTGCGGCGAAGATGACCGCCGGCATGCCCGCCGTTCCCGCACCAATCACGATCAAATCGTATTTGTCGGCGGCCTCGGCCTTGCGCCACGTCGGCAACACGCTGGCAAAGGTGCCGGCGGCCGCGCCGGCCAGGAACGAACGCTTGGTCGCGGAAAACAACGGTGAACGGGTCTTGGGTGAATTGGTCATTGGTCCCTCCCCAGAGACGATCGGATGTGACGGACTGTTGCACTCCCGGCGCGCGTTGGGAATCCGCGATTCGATTCCCAACGACACCTCATATGCACGGATGTGAATCCGGTGCTCAGCCCTTCAGGAACTTGACCACCGCATCGGCCCAAGCTGCCGGTTGTTGATCGACGATGTCCACGCCGCCGCCCTGGAGTTCCACGAACTCGAAATCCGGCCGCATTTTCTTGGCCCACAAGGCGTTTTGATAAATCTGATCGCCGGTGTTGGTCAGGATCAAGGTGCGATGCTTCACTTTGGGAAGCGCGCTGTTGTGGTCGTAGACGAAGGCGGCGTGATGGCCGTACCAGAACGGCCCATAGCCCATGAATTTCTCGACGATCACGCGCGTGGTGAGTTTCGGGTCTGCCCCCTCGCCGTACATGCGCCAGCGGGTTTGAAAACTTTTCATCAAGTGGCTGCCGTCGGGCTCATAAACGAAGTTCTGCTCGCCCTTCTTGTTGCCTTCGAGAAATCTCTGGCGCTCCTCGGGGGTCATCGGAAACGCCCCGTTCATGACCAGATTTTTGACCCGGCCGGGAAATTGCAGCGCGACTTCCGTGACAATCATGCATCCGGTGTGGTGCCCCAGCATGTCGGCTTGCGCCAAACCGAGGTGATCCATCACCGGCGGAACCGCTTTGGCGTAATCCTCGACGGTCGGCACGAAATCGGTCGCGTCCGACATGCCAAATCCTGGCGTATCGACGGCGATGGCGCGGATGCCACGTTTGGCCAGTTCCGGCAGAACCAGATCGAACTGGCGCGAGGTTTGCGGCGCTTGATGGCACATCACCAAGGGTATGCCGTCGCCGCCGGTATCCTGGAAATGCACCAAGCCATAAGGGCCCATGGCGTAATCGCGCTTTTTAGTGGCGGCCGGCATATTGGCCCTGGCCCGATTGGCGGCCGGTGCGGCAGTCGCAGCAGCCGCGATCCCAAGCCCGGTGACACCCAAAGCGCGGCGGCGCGGTAAAGAAGAATGATTTTCCATGGTCGGCTCTCCCCAGCTCGCTGATGTGGCAAAAAGTTTCACGTGGGCGGTTATTCCGGCGAAAGTTGCATGGTGGAGGGGTGTTCGTATAGTGACGACGCGCCGGGCTGCCCGCCTGGCCGCATGTTTTGATAGGAAGGAAGTTGGCCCATGCCCGGTCCGTTGCACGGCGTAAAAATTCTCGAATTGACCAGCGTGGTCTTGGGGCCATGGGCGTGCCAGATCCTGGCCGACATGGGCGCAGACGTGGTTAAAATCGAACCGCCTTACGGCGACTCAAACCGCACGCTGGGGGCGACCAAAACGACCAAGAACATGGCCGCGCTTTACCTGACGTGTAACCGGAACAAGCGCTCACTAGTGCTTGATCTGAAACAGGAAAGTGCCAAGAAAGCACTGCTTGAACTGGCCAAGACCGCCGATGTGTTCATCCATAACAACCGGCCGCAAACGATGGAGAAACTTGGCTTCGGCTACGCCGCCCTGAAAGCGGTCAATCCGAAGATCATTTATTGCGGCAGCTACGGTTACGCCAAGAACGGGCCTTACGGCGAGCGCGGCGCGCTGGACGACAGCATCCAGGCCGTGTCCGGCGTGGCGATGCTCAATAAACTCGTCCTGGGAGAGCCGCGGTATTTGCCGACGATTGTCGCCGACAAAACCACCGCCATGACCGTGGTTTACGGTGTGCTCGGCGCGCTGTTCCACCGCGAGCGGACCGGCGGAGGGCAGGAACTCGAAGTGCCGATGTTCGAGACCATGGTCAATTACGTCATGGCCGAGCATTTGTGGGGCATGACCTTTGAACCGCCGCTCGGGCCCGCGGGCTACGTCCGTCTCATGAGCCAAGAGCGCAAACCCTACCCCACCAAGGACGGCTACATCGCCATCCTGCCGTACCTCGACGCCCACTGGGAAACCTTCTGCAAACTGTCGGGGCGCATGGATTTATTAGAAAACCCGACCTTCAAGACGTTGGCCTCGCGCGTCGCCAACATCGACGCGACCTATCGCGAAACCGCCAAAACCATGGCCACCAAGACCACCAAGGAGTGGATCGAGATCTTCGGCAAGACCAGCGTGCCGACGATTGTGGTGAACGGCCTCGACGACCTGATTACCGACGAGCACCTGGTCGCGACCGGGTTTTGGAAGGAAATCGAACACCCGACCGAGGGCAAACTGCGCAGCCCCGCCTTCCCGGTCAATTACTCGGGCTCGAAAGTGGAGGAAACGCGCTTGCATCAGCCGCTCTTGGGCGAGCACAGCGTCGCGATCCTGAAAGACGCCGGGATCGATCAGGCGACGATTGATGCCATGATCGCCTCGAAGGCGACCAAACAAGCATAATTGGTCATTTTAACGCGCGCTAAACGCCGCCCGGCTCCTGCGCGGGTGTTTGTTCGCGCGCATACCATTCAAGCGACGACAATGACGGCTCTTCCCAGGCCGTCGGCGCGTCCAGGTATTTCGGATTATGCTTTGCCGTGTATTCGACAATGTCCTGCGGCAATTCGTCGACGCCGTGGGCTGTTCCAGTCCAGCATTGATAGAGGCAATGTCCGGGCGCCTGCCCCATGAGCATCCACGGCAGCCACGGTGTGACGCGGCCCCAGTACCCGGTGTGCGGGAAAGTCGTCAGATCCTTGTTCTGCATGTCGTCGAGCGCCATGTTGTAGAGATAGAACTCGGACGCACGCACCATCCGGCCTGAGGATTCCCGCCGCCAGGTGTCGGGGTCGAGCGCGTTGGGATAGTAGAGATGGATGTGGCGCTCCATCATCAACCGGTCGCCGCTGACCTTCCAATTCAACTGAAAGCCTTTTTTCTCGGCCGGCGCCTCTTTGTTGAGGCCACCGAAGTTCGGCCGCGACAATTCGTATTCGCTGATGACACGGTTGAACGGATCATTGGCGACCGGCACCACGCGCACCTTCTCGCCGGTGTAGGGGTTCTCCATCTCCTCGAGAATTCGGCCGGTGGCAAGATCGGTGTAATACCCCACTTCGCGCAACACGCGCCGGTAGCCGTGCTCGCCTTCAAGCGGCAATAGCCGGGTGGTTCCGAAGCCGCGGAACCCGCAGATATTGCGCAAAGGCCCACCGTCCAGCACGCCCATGACGATGCCCTCGAACCAGCCGAAATGGGCGCTCTTCATATCGGTGTTGCTGGTCAGGCGCGCATAGCCTTCGACGTTGCCAAATGGTGTCGTCAGGTCGAGGTAAGGCCCTTTCAGGCTCGCGCCCTCGATTTTTTTGGTCGCGGCGTGTGCTGAACGCGCCGCTCCGGCCATCATTCCGGCGAAACCGATTCCCCCGGCCACACCCAGTGTCGCGCGGCGGTCAATTGCGTTGGTCATTGCAAGTCCCCTGTGGTCGCAAAAGTCATCGCAAAATCATCACGTGTGGCGCGGTTCCATTGGAATATCCGCCGAACCGGCCCGCATCGTCGCGATCATTTTCTCGAGAGGCACCACGCGACCGAACGCGAAGGCGAAAACTTCCATTGCGCGCTTGTGCGTGTCTGGATTCAAATCGCCGCAAGCCTCGGGCACCACGAACATGTGGAAATCCATCTGCGCCAGGTCGCGCACCGTGCTTTCGACGCACATACCCGTCGTGACACCGCCAACAATGACGCAATACCGGCCGCGGCTGCGCAGCCAGAAGACGAGATCGGTATTGATGGCCGCCGAGTAGCGTTGCTTGTAAATGATCTTCTCGCCGGGCAGCGGCGCGATTTCGGGCATGATTTCGGCGTCCTTGGTGTCGCGCCGCAATTCACCGCGCGCCTTAAGGTTGGGCCGCAAGTCGCTCGTCAGCACCCCGCCGTCCTTGTAATCGGGCGAAAACGCCATCGAAGTGTATATGACGGGAATCTTCGTTTCGCGCGCGACGGCGAGCAATTTCGCCGCCCCCTCAACCGCAGGCAGCAACGGTTCGCGGTTAATCTTGATTCCCGAGGCCCGTTCGGTGCCACAAAAACCTTGTTGAATATCAATAAGGAGAAGCACTGATGCCGCAGCGTCGAACTTCATGACCGCATCCTTCTCGGTTAACGTTTTGCCGTCGATTTTGGCTCGCAATTATAAACTTTTGCGCGCACCCGTATTCTGTAATGATAGTCCGATAACAGCCTGGGGAGGAAGCGGGCGATGTCTCATATGATTGCGCGGCGGTCGTTTTTGACCGCGGGGTCGTTGATCGCATTTGGCGGCGCGGCCGGACTGAGCTTCATCACGCAAGCGAATGCAGCGGGCCACAAGATCGTGCACGCCGCCGATATCGTCGTTCCGGATGCGTTACGTGCGGCAATAAACAGCGACCGTCGGCCCGAAGCCGACAAGAAGCGCGACGCCGGCCGCAAACCGGCCGAGACCATGGCCTTCTTCGGGATCAAACCCGGCATGACCGTCGCCGAGCTGATGACCAGCCGCGGATATTTCACCGCTGTCCTCGCCGAAGCCGTCGGACCTTCGGGAAAAGTCTACGGACAAAACAATAAATGGCTGCGCGACCGCGTTAAGGATACCAATCGTCCGCTCGCGGGCCTGCTCGATACCGGGAACTACCCGCAGATCGTCGAGCAAAATACCGAGTTGGAAGATTTGCAACTTCCCGCCGGGCAGCTCGACGCGATTTTCATGGTGATGTTCTACCACGACCTTTATTGGCTCGGCGCCGACCGCGCCAAGTTGAACGCAGGCGTGATGGCCGCGCTCAAACCGGGTGGTATCTACGGCATCATCGACCACCACGCTGCGCCGGGCATGGGCGTCCTCGACGTTAACAAGAACCACCGGATCGAAAAGTATGCGGTGATCGACGACGTCACCAAAGCGGGATTCGAACTGGCCGAAGAAACCGACCTGTTGGAAAACCCGCGCGACAGCATGAAGGTCAGCGTGTTCCAGCAGGAACTGCGCGGCTTCACCAATCAGTTCGTGCTGAAGTTCAGGAAACCGGCCTGACGCCGAACCGGTCGCGGACGCGCCGCGCGAGCGACAGCGGATTGGGTAAGCGGCCCAGCCGGTCGGTGACTTTTGCCCGCAATTTCGGGACTTGCATGACGTCGTCGATGCGGCGGACCAAAAACGCCCATGTCGCCGCACAATCTTCGCTGCGGTCATTCAGCCAGAACATCAGCGTCGAGCCGTAAACCGCCGCTAACAGCGCACGTTTTGTGTAGAAATTGAAGTCGACCGACTGATCGCCGACCGCGCGCCAAATGGCGTCGACGGTGCGGTAGAGGCTCGCCGCGCTGGCGGCCGGTCCGACGCGCATAGGCATGACGGCCAGCGCACGGCGGATCGCTTCGCGGTGCGGCGTCCAGCGCTCGAGACGCATCCGCACGGCCAAAGCGACTTTCTCACGCAGCTTCAAGCCGCCCAATCCATGCGCGGCAAGATCGTCGATCATCATTCGGTCGGCCATGTCGACAAAATGCGCGATGGCGTCGCGTGCGCCGTCGGGGAACAACACAACCGCTTCTCCCGGCGGAATTCCAATGTCCGCCGCCGCCCGTTCAAGCGCGCCCTTGCCCCAGCCGTCGAACGGCACATGCGCGAGCATGGCCATGACCAGCGCATCGCGCCGCTGGCGCGCGCGGGTCGCGTGATCATGGGGATTGGCTTTGGTGCGGGTCATGACTGGCGGTCCGCCTCAACGTCGCCGCGAGTGATGTCTACCGCGGTCGATCCGTCACCCGAACCGAGACTGTGCGCAGCAACCGGTTCGCCTTCCTCGTCGATATCGAGTTCTTCGCCACGCGCCATCGCCTCGGCTTTCAGAGTCTCTACGTAAGACAATGTGGTCAGGTCGGTCATCTGCATCGGATAAAGTTTACCGTCGAGATGATCGCATTCGTGCTGAACGACGCGGGCATGAAAGTCGGTCGCCTCGCGTTCATGACGGTGGCCGCGAATGTCCTGCCAGCTGTAGCGAATATGGGTCCAGCGCGGCACCATGCCGGTCAGCCCCGGCACCGACAGGCACGCCTCCCAATCGGAATGCTTGTCGGGCCCGGTGGGATTGATCTCCGGATTGATCATCACCGTCAGCGGCACTTCCACGCCGTTGTTGCGCGCGGCGGGAACGAAGAACACCACCACCCGATAGGGCGCGAAAATCTGCGGCGCCGCCAAGCCGACGCCGTTGGCGGCAAACATGGTCTCGACCATATCGTCGATCAGGGTCCCGAGCGCCGGATCGGTGAAATCACCGATTTCGGCGGCGCGATCCTTCAGGACTTCGGCACCCATGCGGGCAATCGGACGCAACGCCATACACTATCCCGTTGATAAATCAGTTGATTTTCAACCGTTTCGGTTCATCTGCCGTGTATATCGCGCCGCCTCGCGCCCGTCACGGGCAAACTGGCGGCGCTGTGGCGATCATGTAACTACCTGAAAAGACCGCCAATTTAACGCGTAAATCGCGCGTTCGCGGCCTTCACAGGCTGAAATGTGCGTGGTATATGCCGCCCCTTCCCGCGGGTCCTGTTCGACGCGGCCGCGCGCCAAAGGCATGTGTGGCGCGAGGAGGGCCCGATTTTGCAACACTCGATCCCGACGGCAAGGCCGCCGGACCGTACAAGAGGAGACGACCCCTGGTTCAAGTCATCGTCCGCGACAATAACGTCGACCAAGCCCTCAAGGCGCTGAAGAAGAAGATGCAGCGCGAAGGGATCTTCCGTGAAATGAAGCTGCGCAAGTCTTACGAAAAGCCGTCCGAGCGCCGCGCCCGGGAAAAGTCCGAGGCGATCCGCCGCGCCCGCAAGCTCGAGCGCAAGCGCATCGAACGCGAAGGCTTCTAGCTGGTTCTTGCGCCGAGCGCTTGGCGCAATTCCGCGATGAATTGAACGCAGTGGCCGCCCGGCCGCTGCGTTTTGTTTTGCGCCGCAAAATGATTCCGCACTGCGAATCAACGCGTTAACTCTCCAGCAACACCCCGTCCCTACACTGACGCCAACAACAATAAGGCCATGGTGGGGTTTTCATGTCCGACGTGACTGTACGTCCGGCGACAGCCGGCGATTGCAACGCGATTGCCGCCGTCGTCAAAGAGTCCTGGCTCGGCGCAAATCGCGACCTCCTTCCCGACGACACCGCCCGCGCGGTCGGTCATTGCCATCGTCTGGCCGAGGTCGTCACGCTCAATTGGCGCTCGATCATCGTGGCGGAATACGGCGATGAAATCGTCGGCACCGTCGGGCTGAACGAACAAGGTCACATTTGGATGCTGTACGTGACGCCGGGGCACCAAGGCCTCGGGATCGGCTCGCGGCTCTATGACGCGGCCATTGAATCGCTGCGCAAGGGCGGCGCCCGTAAGGCGCTTTTGGAAGTTCTCGCGGCCAACGAAAACGCCGTTGCGTTCTACCGTTCGCGCGGCTGGGTGCCGGAAGGCCGCCGCACCGAGCATATCCCCGGCTTCCGCTTTACTGCTGTGCGTATGGGCCTCGCCCTCGCATAAACGCCGCCGCCTAACTCCAAAAACTTATCCACAAGACCGGTCGGCACCGCCCGCATTTGGGCGGCGGTTGACCGTGCACATTGCGCGCCCGATACTCGCCGCGTCCAAGGGGTGCCCGAAAAGGGCTGAGAGGCCGCCAGGTTTGCGATCCGCAAATCCTCCGGCAAACCCTTAGAACCTGATCCGGGTGATACCGGCGTAGGGATGGCGCGACGTGGCATCGGGTCAATGTCCGAACCACACCCCTCCTCCTTCGCACCGGTCATACCCGGACGGAATTCGATCCGTCACGCGAGGAGTTGGCCATGAACATCATCAACCGCAACGCCGAAAAAATGGATTTATCGGTCACGTCCGGGCCCTTGCCCGCGTCCCGCAAGGTCTACGTGAAGGGCCGTATCCACGCCGACATCAAGGTCGCCATGCGCGAAATCGAGGTCGAAGCATCGGCCAAAGAGCCTCCGGTCATGGTCTACGATCCGTCGGGCCCATACACCGACCCGGCCATAACCACCGACATCCGCCGCGGCCTCGCGCCGTTGCGCGCAAAATGGATCGAAACGCGCGGCGACGTCGAGGCGATAACGGGACGCGAGATCAAACCCGAAGACAATGGATTGAAGCCCGGCGAAGCGTTGGCGGTCCCCGCCTTCGACCGCGCGGGCCGGAAACCTTTACGGGCGCTCGCCGGCAAGAACGTCACGCAATTGGCCTACGCGCGCGCGGGCATCGTCACGCCGGAAATGGAATACATCGCGATCCGCGAGAACCAGAA
>JAGREB010000325.1 GCA_020446775.1 Paracoccaceae bacterium | reverse complement strand
GAAGCCCGCCGCCGCAAGTCCGCATGAGTACCGACGCCGCCGCCGGAAAGAAACGCTCGATCCCCATCGCCGTACCGGTGATGGGCGAGGAAGAATGGCACGCCCTCAAGGGCCCGCTGGAAAGCGGATGGCTGACCCAAGGCCCCAAGGTCGCGGAGTTCGAAAAGAAATTCGCCGAACTGCATCGCGTTAAACACGCCTTGGCCGTCACATCATGCACCACGGGTCTGCATTTGGCCTTGGCCGGCTTGGGTGTGGGGCCGGGCGACGAGGTCATCGTCCCCGCGTTCACGTGGATCGCAACCGCCAACGTGGTGATCTATTGCGGCGCGACCCCGGTATTTTGCGATGTCGATCCCGCAACCAATAATCTGGTGATCGAGGACGCGGTCCGCCGCGTAACCGCGAAAACCAAAGCCATCATCCCGGTGCACTTGTTCGGGTTGTGCGCCGACATCCCGGCTTTGCGGGCAGCCCTGCCCGCGCATGTCAAAATTCTCGAGGACGCCGCGTGTGCCGCAGGCGCGATCCACGCCGGAACGTTCGCCGGCGGATTGGGCGACGTCGGGGCGTTTTCGTTCCACCCGCGCAAGAGTGTCACGACCGGCGAAGGCGGCATGGTCACCACCAACGACGACGCCCTGGCGGAGCGCATGCAAATATTGCGCAATCACGGCGCGTCGGTGTCGGAGGAAGTCCGACACCATGGACCGCGCCCCTACCTGCTGCCGGCGTTCGACGTGCTCGGTTTCAATTACCGCATGAGCGACCTTCAGGGCGCCGTCGGTGCAGTGCAATTGACGCGGCTCGAGGGCTTTATTGCCGAGCGCGCCAAATGGGCGGCGTGGTACCGCGAGGCATTGTCCTCGCTCAATTGGCTCACCTGTCCGCGCGAACCAAAAGACGGCCGCCACGCCTGGCAATCCTTCGTGACTTACGTCGATCCGAAGGGCGCGCCGCGGCCACGAAACGACATCATGGAAATCCTCCAGCAAAAAGGCGTTTCGACGCGCCCGGGCACCCACGCGGTCCACATGCTGGGATATTACGCCGACCGTTACGGGATAAAGCCCGAAGATTACCCGGGCGCACGCGCCTGCGACGCCAACACCATGGCCATTCCGTTACACAACAAGATGACCGGCGACGATTACGCATACGTTGTCGACTGTTTGAAAGCGCTTTGAACCACTTGCGAATGGGTACCGGGCCGTTTTTTGACAGCACGCCGACCGGCCAGTAAGACACTTCATCTCCAACATTGCGAACGGGGCAATACGCGACATGGCAACTTGGTCTCACACCGACCCCGATTTCACGGCGATTTGCGATACGGCCAAACTAACGTTGAAAGACGGCGTGTTGCGTGTTCCGTCGCTTGCGGCTTCGGATTCACAACAGCACACCGCCGAATCATTCGGTTTCAAATGGAATCAGCGCGAGGCCTGCGAAACGCCGTCGATGCGCGCCCGGACCAAGGCTTGGTTGATCGAGCGCTACGGCCCGCTTTCGTTTTTCGGAATTGACCGGCCGATCATTCTCGACGCGGGATGCGGCTCGGGATTGTCGGCGATCGAGTATTTCGGCGGGCGCATGTCGGATTGCCGTTATATCGGCGTCGACATCTCTTCGGCGGTCGACGTCGCACGGGCACGGTTCGAAGAGAACGGCTGCCCGGGTGCGTTCATTCAATGTTCGATGACTGACGTTCCGCTTGCGAAGAATTCGGTCGATATCGTGTTCGCGGAAGGCACGATGCACCATACCGATTCAACGCAAGGCGCCTTGAACGCCCTCAATGCGTTGTTGAAGCCGGGCGGGCGTTTCATGTTCTACGTCTACAAGGTCAAGGCGCCGATCCGCGAATATGCCGACGACCTTATCCGCGCGAAGTTGCGCCCCATGTCCCAGCAAGCGGCGTGGGACGCCATGATGCCTTTGACCAAACTCGGCAAAGCCTTGGGCGATCTCAATATCGACATCGAAGTGCCGGAAGCGATCGATTTGCTGGGTATCCCGGCGGGAAAACTCCCGGTTCAAAGATTGATCTATTGGTACTTCCTCAAGGCGTTTCATGACCCGGCCGCGACGCTCGACGAATTGAACGCGATCAATTTCGACTGGTACAGCCCGACGAATGCGCACCGGCACACGCCGGAAGAAGTCAAAGAGTGGTGCAAAGCCGCACATCTCGACATCGAGCGTTTTATCGTCGAAGAAGCCGGCATCACCGTAATTGCCAAAAAAGCGGTTTCGTGATCAGATTCACGACTGTGTAGTTGGCACGGCTTTCCGAAACTCAATTGCGGAAATCGAATCGACTGCGCCTACGGTCGGCGCTTTGCCAGGGCGCACCGGCCGAAGCAATGGATCTGCACACCCATCCATCACATATGAGTCGGCGGCGCGAAGATGATTGAATTGATCTTGATTCCCCTCGCCCTAGCATTCGGCACGTTCATGATGCGCCTGCCGTTCGCACTGACGCGGACCGGCGACGACTGGATGTCGGAATATATGGTGAGGAATCAGATCCGAAGGTCGTTCAATTATGATCTCGAAGACGCGACGGTCCCGTCATATGTCGGCTACCCCGTGCTTCAATACTGGATCCTGTCGAAATTCCGCAACGAGATCCGATCCAAAGTCGCGATGCTGGCGAACGCGTTTTACGATGCGATCACGTGCATCTTGCTTTTTTCCCTCGCTTATTGGTGGTTTTCGCTTGGCCAAGAACACGCGCGCGCGGTTCTTTCCGCCGCCGCGGTGGGGCTGCTGTTCGTCACCAGCCCGTTGTTGTTGCCCACAACCCCTCGCCTAAGCGGAATCAAAAGCCGTTCGCTCGGCCTGATGTTCTTGTTCGCCTATTTTGTTTCGATCTTGGCCGTTTTCCAAACCGGCGACCCGGTATTTTACGGCGCGGTCGTCGTATTCGGCATCGGCGTATTGATCAGTTCGCAAATGGCAATTCAGGCGATGTTTCTATTTGCGCCGGTCATGGCCGCCGCGATGTGGAGCCCGATCCCCCTCTACGCTTTAGGCGCCGCGCTGGGCGTCGGTTTGGCGATCCCCAAGTTGGGCGTCGCCAAGATATTGACCATGCGATGGCATCATATGCGGTGGTACATCCGCAACTTGCGCGTGACCGTACCTTCCGGACGCAATAAGCTGGTAGATGTGCTGTCGTTGCCGAAGGATTTGTTCACGAACTTCCCCAAGGCGCTTGCGACGCTTTTGTTTCGCAATTCGATATTTATCGCACTGCTGTCCGCCCCGGAACTCGTCTTTCTTATCGTGCTTCTCGCAGGAAAATTGAGCGCTTCCGATTTTACTCAGGTTCCGATCCTGGCCAGCTTGCCGCTCCACGAAAAATTCGCCCTTAGCGTTCTGGCCGGTGGAATCTTTGCGTTCGCCCTGACGTCGCTGCGGGCATTTCTGTTTATCGGAGAGGCCGAACGCTATCTGGAATTCACACAACCGTTTATGGCGATCGCCGTTGTGTCGGCCGCCGGCGACGACATACAAGCTTGGTCAATTCTCGCGGGTCTCGTCGGATTCAGAATCGCAATCTGCTATTTGAACCACTACTACGCGGTTTCAGGGCAATACCGGAAGGCATTTGCACCGCTGGGCGAAAACAAGAAC
Source organism: Paracoccaceae bacterium (assembly GCA_020446775.1). Classification (GTDB taxonomy): domain Bacteria; phylum Pseudomonadota; class Alphaproteobacteria; order Rhodospirillales; family Rhodospirillaceae; genus VGEM01. The sequence continues at coordinate 4,175 of JAGREB010000325.1, read as the reverse complement.
GTCAAGGATATCTTGGATCGCTTGCGCAAGATTCGCGATGAAGAAGGCGAAATTCGAGTCCTGACTCTGCCCGTCAAACTTAGTTTTCTGCTCAGTGCAGAACTCGGAGACCCGCGAATCAAATTTCATCACCTTTGGATGATCGCCAAATCCGGCGGCCAAGGGTTCGAATACATGGAGCGCGATTTTCCCGGATATTTATTACCACGGGTCGATTTGGAGTATTTCGCGAAAAACTACCGAATTTACTATTTCGTCGTCGAAAAAAGAGGACTGGTTCCGCAGTTGGTCGAACGGCTCGCGAATTATCCGTGCGTCTATCAGAACGATGCCTTCGCCATACTTGTCACGATCCCGCGATCCGCCATTGAGAAGCAGCGCCCGGTTTGATCCGCAAGTCGCGAAGCGCGCCAGCTTAGTGACCAAACCTCGCTTTCGGCCCGGTAAATTGCCGAATGAATTCTTCGACATTCAACAGTGACCATATAAGCAGGCGGCGATTGGTTTTCCCGTTCAAGTGCTCGCTCACCAAGTCGCGCACGGCCGTCTGGTCGAGAAAATCGTAAATCTTGGCGTTCCCATTCATCAAAACATCTTTGACGAAATCGATGCTCTCGCCGCGGAACCAACTTGCGTCCGGCGCTGAGAATCCCTGCTTAGTGTCGTCCGCCACTTGCTCGGGAATGTAGCGTTTCATGACTTGCCGCAAGAGAATCTTGCCGTCGTTGGTTTTTTGAAAATACCGCTGCGTCTTCAGACCGGGTTCGTTCTCGTTGATTCGAACGACATCGTCGAACTGCGACAGTTTGCTGCGCACGGGCGTCGATTGGGCAAAATCGACCAGATCGTTATCGAGAAACGGAACGCGGCTTTCGAGCGAATGCGCCATCGAGAGTTTGTCTTCGACGGTTAGCAGTCCGTGGAGAAACGTCTTAGCCTCGAAGTACAGCGAGTGGTTGATGTAGTCCTCGGGACGCGTCAGATTTTCGGCGTGGTGTTGAAACACACCCCGGAAAATATCGCGCGTGGACACGTGTGAAACGTCTTTCCACACCGGTTTGAATACGCGGCCGAGATCGCTGGCCGCGATCAAGCGTTGCCAATACGAATAATACTGATCGACGTAAGTTTCGAAGTCGACGGCGCCAAGCGCGCGGTAGTACCGCCACGGATAACCGCCGAACAGTTCGTCGCCGCCGGTGCCCGCGAGGACGACCGTCGAAAATTTACTCGCGAGTCGCGCCGCATAGTAGTTGGGATAACTTTGGCCGACGCGCGGTTCCTCTAAATGCCACGTCAGGTCCGCCAAGCACCGCTCCATATCCCCGGCCTTGAGCACCATTTCATAGTGCTCGGTCCGGAACACATACGACATATATTCCGCTTTGCGGCGCTCATCGAAGCCGAGTTCGATACCGGACGCCGAACTGAGGTCGAAGCCCACCGTGAATGTCTTGATGTAAGGCGATTGTTGGGCGGCCAACGCGGTCAGAGAACCCGAATCCATTCCCCCCGACAGATAACTCGAGACTTCGCGGTCCGAGACCAATTGGCGTGACACCGCTTGAAGCATGAGGCGGTTGAGCTCGCTTTCGTAATCTTCAGGGCTTGCATGTGCCTCCGGCTCGACGAACGAAAAATCCCAATATTCGACCGGCTCCGACACTTTTTCGGAATCGAACGCGATCCAATGGCCCGCCGGAAGCAGAGCAATGTCTTTCAACAGCGTCTTTTCCGTAAAGAAGTTCTGGAACGTGAAGTATTCGACCAAGCCTTCAAGATCCATTTCGGCTTTTGCATGGCCTGAGGCCAGGATTGCCTTGATCTCGGACCCGAAAAGAACGGTGTTCCCCGACACCGCGTAATAGAGCGGCTTTATGCCGTAGCGGTCCCGCGCCAAATACAAGCGGCGGTCTTTTCGGTCCCATACCGCGAACGCGAACATTCCGTTAAGACGTTTGAGCGCATCGATCCCCCACGCATCCAGCGCGGCGACCAGGATGGCGGTGTCGCCGGATGAGTGAAAGGTAAAACCCTTGGCTTCGAGTTCCGCGCGCAGTTCGCGAAAATTGTAAATCTCGCCGTTGTAACTGATGACGTAGCGTCCCGAGGGACTCATCATCGGTTGGTGGGCCGCTTCGGAAAGGTCAAGAATCTTGAGCCGGCGGTGCCCGAGGCCGACACCGCTTTCGACGAAAAATCCCTCTCCGTCCGGACCACGATGGGCAATGATATCGGTCATTCGTTTAAGATTGACCGACGACGCCGGCGAACCGTTTCGATGAAAAATCCCGGCAATTCCGCACATAACACTTGCTCCGCCGCGGTTGCGGCATATCCGGAGAATATCGCTCCGATTTATTAAGCCGGCGTTATCCTATGGCGAGAATTGCGATATGTGGGAAACGAATTCGCCATACTACCGACCGGGCCCGGTCTTATTGTATTCACGGCCCAATGCAATTCATTTCGTATCCGCTGCCTCGGCGCGACGCATCTTAACGGATTGTCACGTCGCCTTCCCGGGGCCGGGACTTCGCGGGACCGGTTCCGCGGAATAAACCGGTGCCGCGAGTTGGGCCAAGAACTTCGGTAGATCTCCGGCCATATCGGCGATGACTTTGTCCCATTGGCGCTCGGCGCTGGAGCGGTACAGGCGCATCCCCGGATACCATGGCGACTTGTCGAACTGGCGAAACCAATACCACAGCCCGCCGTGATTTGCGCTCAAGAGCGTCCACGTCGGAACGCCAAGCGCGCCGGCGGTGTGCACCGTCGTATTACTGACCGAAATCACCAAGTCCAAGGCGGCAATCTGCGCGGCGGCCGCGTCCATGTTGCGGAGCGGGTCGACGTCAGGGTCGTGAAGAATTCGAATGCCCTCCGCGCGCGACAATTGTTCGCGCTCGGATACCGTATCACCGTATTGCAAGTTGACGAATGTCGCATCGGCGGTGCGCAGTATTGGTCGAAAATCTTCAAGCACTGCGCTCTTCCGCAAACCTATGGCAGGATTTGCGCTCCGCCACGATATTCCGATCAACGGCCGGCCGTCCGCCTGATCCTTATATCGCGTCCTGAGCTTGCGCGTGAGTTCTTCGTCGGCGCGAAGAAAGCCATTAGCTTCAGGAAAATTTGCGAACGAAGGCCGCAGACACGCGCCCAGCTCCGAGAACGACATTTGTACCGCGAGGTCGGAAGCTGATGCCTCCGGAGGAAGCGGCTCGGTACGATGGGCGACCGTGACATCCGGAAAAGACCGCCGAAACAGCGGGACCAATCGTTCGCTCGCCAGCAGGACGAGTCGCCCGGCGCGCTTGGTGAGTTGCGGGATGAAACCCGCAACCAGTATTTCGTCGCCGATCCCTTGCTCCGTGTAGACCAGCACACCCTTGCCCGAAATATCCTCGCCCGACCAAAGCGGCTGCGGGAAAAAATCGGGTTTGACGTTGGCTTCGCTCCGCCGCCAGCGCCACTGAAATTCCCTCCAGCCCTCGGGAAATCGCCCGATCGTCAATAACGTTTGCGCGCGATTGTAGTGGCCTTCGACATTTTCAGGATCGAGCTGAACGAGACGATCGAACCGCGCCAACGCCGCTTCGGTTTGACCGAGTTCCGTCAGGCAACCGCCGATATTGAGCAGGGTCTGCAATCTGTCAGGTTGGTCTCGTTCGGCCTTGAGATAGTGATCCAGCGCCTCGTCAAGGCGGCCCAGCGTTCGCAAGGACGTTGCAATATTGTTGTTCAAGTCGACCGCGTCGGGAGCGCACGCAAGGCCTTGCCGATAGGCGTCGATGGCCTGCTCGGGGCGGCCCAGCGCGGCCAAAATCGTGCCCTTTAGATTGTGGAACGCGGGCTGTTCGGGATTGGCCGCGGCGGCTTCAGTCAACACGCGAAGCGCACCCTCGAGATCGCCGCGTCCTTTCCGTAAGCGCGCAAGCTGTTCAAATTCGCCAATCGCGCCTGGATCGATTTCAACTAATTTTTCGAGGGTGAATTCCCATTCTCGCTCGAGATTGGCGGCACGATAGCTTTTCGCCAATCCGCGCAACAGCGGCATGGGTCGTTCCAAGACACCGGCGGCGAGTGCGTGCGAAATCAACGCAAGCGCGGACTTTGCGATCACGTCCGTCCATTTTCCGCGTTCGTGCGCAACGACGCAGTGCAGGCTGGGG
>JAGREB010000324.1 GCA_020446775.1 Paracoccaceae bacterium | reverse complement strand
GTCCGCCGTGGTCATCATCGGCGGATGTGTCTTCGACGGATCATGCGCGTCGGGGATCATGTGTTCCGGCGGCACGTCTTTGGCCACCCACTGCTGTGCTCCGGCGGGGCTCTTGGTCAATTCCCACTCGTAGCCGAACAACATATCGAAATAGCCGTTGTCCCACTTGGTCGGATTCGGCTTCCACGCGCCTTCGATACCGCTGGTGGTGGTGTACTTGCCCTTGCCGTCGCCGAGCTTGTTGATCCAGCCCAAGCCTTGCTCCTCGATCGGCGCGGCTTCGGGTTCGGGACCGACGAGCTTGGGGTCACCCGCGCCATGGGCTTTACCGAACGTGTGCCCGCCGGCGACCAGCGCCACGGTTTCCTCGTCGTTCATGCCCATGCGCCCGAAGGTTTCCCGGACGTCAACGCCGGACGCGACGGGATCGGGATTGCCGTCGGGACCTTCGGGGTTCACGTAGATCAATCCCATTTGAACCGCAGCCAGCGGATTTTCGAGATCGCGTTTGCCGCTGTAGCGTTCGTTGCCCAACCACTGGGTTTCACCGCCCCAGTAAATGTCGGTTTCAGGGGCCCAGATGTCGGTACGGCCGCCGCCGTAACCGAACGTCTTGAAGCCCATCGATTCGAGCGCGACGTTGCCGGCCAGAATGATCAGGTCGGCCCACGAGATTTTGTTGCCGTACTTTTGCTTGATCGGCCACAGCAGGCGGCGTGCCTTATCGAGGTTACCGTTGTCGGGCCAGCTGTTGACGGGCGCGAAACGCTGGTTGCCGGTTCCGCCGCCGCCACGGCCGTCACCCGAGCGATAGGTACCCGCGCTGTGCCAAGCCATGCGGATCATGAGGCCGCCGTAGTGGCCCCAATCGGCCGGCCACCAATCCTGCGAATCGGTCATCAGGTCGCGCAGGTCTTTCTTGAGCGCCTTGTAATCGGCTTTCTTGAATTGCTCGGCGTAATTGAATCCACTGTCCATGGGGTTGGACGCCGGTGCGTGCTGGTGAAGGATGCTGAGGTTCAGCGCCTTGGGCCACCACTGATGGCTGGCCAATGCACCATCGGTCATCGAGCCGGTCGCCGCCTGCGACGAGCTTACCGCGCCGGCGGCACCCGCAGCGGCCGCGGCCAGCGCCGTGGTCCCGGACAGAATATTACGGCGGCTCGTCCCTGAGCGCATCGCCGTGAACGGGCATTGTGATTCATTCGACATTATAACCTCCTCGAATGGGATGACGATTTGAACGTGTTTGGCGTGCAAACCGCATGGCGCGGTCTGCACCCTGTCCTTACGCGAATACACCAGACGAGGCCGGGGCGTCAATTAGTTTAGAATTATTCCAATTAAAAACTATTGCTGCGCTGCATCATGCGGGGTCGTTTCAAGACGACGCGTTTTGCGCATAGTTCACGGATGCGCATTTTGCGCATGGGAAGGATTGGATTCACGTGCCGAAGGCCCAGCCGTTCCTTGCGCGCCGTTCACGGGCAAGCGCATACTTGCCGTGTCATCAGGATCTTGCGGCAAAGGGGGGCCAGCCGTGCCGAACACACATTCCATCAGTAAGCGTACTTTTTTAAAGACCGCCGGCGCGGGTGTCTTAACCAGTGTGCTACCCACGTGGCGCCGCGCCGCCCATGCGGCGGGCGATGCCTATGACTTGATCGTTATCGGCGCCGGAACCGCCGGCATGCCGGCCGCCATCTTCGCCGCCGACCGCGGCGCGCGTGTCCTGGTGATCGAAAAGTCCCCCGTCCTGGGCGGCACGCTCGACCGCTCGGGCGGCCAGATGTCCGCGGCCGGGACGGTGTTCCAGAAGCGCAAAGGCATCAAGGACACGCCCGACGCGCACTTCGAAGACCATATGCGCATCAATCATTGGTCGTCCGACCCGATGGTGACGCGGCTGTTCGTCGACAATGCGGGCGAGTCGCTGAACTGGCTTGCCGCCAACGGCTTCGAAGTATTGGACAACCATCCCGTTAAGGGCGCGGGCCACGAGTTTTTCACGACCGCGCGTTATCAGTGGGGCAAGGATAACGGTAAGTCGATCCTTGCCGTAACCGAGCCATTGTTCCGCAAGGCGATGGCCGAAGGGAAAATCGATCTCAAACTCGACACCGGCGCCGTCGACTTGGTGCAAGACGGCACGGGTGCGGTAGTGGGTGTGACCGCCGAGTCCGACACCGGCACGTTGACCGACTACATGGGCAAGAACGTGTTGTTGGCCAGCGGCGGCTGCGCGTCCAATCCGCGCATGTTCTACGACATGCACGGCGTGGCGCTTGCCTCGCAGGTCGCCTATCCCTATAGCCAAGGCGCCGGCTTCGTTCTTGGCCAAGGCGCCGGCGGGTTTTTACGCTACGGCGAAAAATACATCGGCACGTTTGGGGGCCTCCTGTCCGATGACAATTTCCCGGCCACGCTCGAAGGCAGCTTCGAACACCATCCCAACATTCGCCCGCCGTGGGAAATTTACGTCAATGCGAATGGCGAGCGGTTCATGTGCGAAGACAATCCCAGCATCGATTACCGCGAACGCTCGCTGTTGCATCAACCGGGTGAGCGCATGTGGGTGGTGGCCGATCAGGACATGATCGAAAAAGCGCCCGAGTGGATTCCGCGCTGGAGCAAAGAAAAATTCATGGACTCTTTCGGCAGCCACCCGATGTTCGCCAAAGCCGAGAGTCTGACCGCACTAGCCGCCAAGGTCGGGATCCCGGGCAGCATGCTGGCGGGCACGGTCAAATCCTACAACGCGTCGATCAACGAAGGCCTGCCCGATGCGTTCGGCCGCCAGCATCGCCCGGCGCAGCTGAAACGCGGACCGTTTTATGCCGTGCGCTTTACAGCCTGGCAGCTCAAGTCGTTCGCCGGCTTGGCGATCGACGCGAAACTGCGCGTCATTCGTCCCGACGGGTCGCACATTCCGGGATTGTTCGGCGCAGGCGAAGTCATCGGCGGCGGCGCCACCGGCGGCAACGCGTATACCAACGGCAGCATGGTTACGCCGGCGGTCACCTTCGGCCGCTTGGTCGGCCAACGTATGGCCGTGTTCGGGACGTAACGCAAAATCGCGCGCACGAACGAGTCACGCCGGTTGAACGAAATCCGCTGAACGAAACATCGCCGAAGCGGTGAAGTATCTTATTTTTCTTCGGCCAAATTCGATGGCGCGCTCAAGCTCATCGGGCAGCGGACAATTGTGCTCATTTCGAGAGTGGGATACGTATCTGCTTGTTCCGAGCTACTTGATCGGGATCCGGTCTTATTCGGCGCATATCGAACCAAACGCGGTGAATGTGGTGTTTCAGTTCAACGACCTATCGATCGAGGAAGACCTGCTTAGTGAAGCGAGACGCAAGCTTTACGCATCGGACGGAGACGGTTTCTTTATTGTCCGCAATTTCCTGAACGAAGCACAACTGGACCACATGCGGAAGGTTTGGACCAACCCGAACGTTTGCGCGAATTATCTCCTCCTTAAGGACCTCACACCGGAGATCATTGCCAAAGTGGGAACCGGGGACGATCTCAGCATTTTCAAGCCGAGTACGTTCTTAGGGGCCCCGAATCAGTTCCGTATCGACGAGCGCGGAAACTCGAATTTCGTGAATTTTTTCTGGAACGAGCCCTCGGACGAAGTGACTTACACGGCGTGTTTGTATGCGCACACACTGCGTTGCCGAATCGAAGGGCGGCCACCGTTCGAGGAAATTTATACATTTTCGGGAAACGTCGCTCAGTTCTCGGTACGGCGTTGTGTCGATGCCGCAACAGTGGTGCGGCCCCATCGCGATTGGATATCGAAAAATCCACTCGATAAGGACTCCTATCAACTTCAACGGCTTCAAATTACGCTTTTCTTGTCGAACAAGGAAAATGACTACCTCGGGACCGGATTCAAATTCCGCAAGAATACAGGCGAAGACGTCGTGTTTGGGACGGATGTCGAGGTAGGAGCCGGTGATCTCGTCTTCTGGCGCTACAACAATCTTCACTCCGTCGAACAAATCAAAACTCGCGACGGACAAATCGGTTTTCTCCGAATCGTGATGCCTCCGGAGAAGGTCAGGCCCTTTGTGCAAATCAACTGCGTTTTATCCGACGGACGAGACGCCCTCGGCATCGCAACGCCCAAATCCTAACCATCGGCCAGGGCTCAATGCAGCGCGGCCGCGCGGCCGGAATAAGCGCGCGAATTAAGATCGGGACAGTAAGGGGCTATTTATCGCGATGTGGATTGCCACCGCGACCACGATTGCCAGCATTCCAACAATATGAAGCCGGCGCGAATTACGCTTTCCATCCGGTTTGCTTGCGTTGAGGCGAAGTCCAAACCCCACCTGAATAATCACGAAGACGAGCGCCGCGGTGGCCACTGCAATTCCCGGCGAAGCCGCGCTGCCGATAATCGTTGGCGTCATGGACGCCAGCATATGTGCGCTCGACAACGCCAGAACGACGAAACCGATCACAAGATGTGACCGAATCAGTTCATCGCGCGGTGGGTGACCGCCTTTGGCCTTGGCAAGGATACGCACAAGATAGGGAAGACAGATGGTCATTGCGGCTAGGATAGCCGCTGCCCAACCGGTCGTGCTCGTGGTCATGAACGTTTGCATGGTCGGCGAACGCCTATTCGATCTGAATGTTGGGAGTCAGGATCACGATCCGGTTGGCGACGATGCGGCCACCCTCTGCGCGGCCCCTCACCTGGACTATAGCGCCGGGGTGCACGTCTTCGCGGCGCCCCATCACGAATGGGGTTGCAGGATCGACACTGAAATCCACGGTTACGTCGCTGCGCCGGTATGCGCCGTCTTGTTTGGTAATTTGCACGCCCGCGAAACCGTTGGGCCCGGTTTGCGCACGAACCTCCACGATCCCCTCGTACAATGTGTTGGCAAGCGAAAATGCGGGGCCGGTTTGCCCGGCATTCTCTAAGCCACGAGACATCGTCGCAAGGCTAAGTGTTGCGAGCCCGTATCCGAGCGCGAGAGCAATCGCCGTTAGCGCGCCGGTAATCAGAATCGCCCGCAGCATCCGGGGTTTGCCCAGTGATTTGCCCGGTGGTTCGCCCGGTGGTTCGCCCGGTGGTTCGCCCGGTGGTTCGCCAACATCGATGTCCACAGCCATATGCCGTTTCCCCTATAGGCGGAATGGACTTTATCGCTTAAAGTCAGGATTGACTATAGGTGATCCGTGTTTGCCTGTGATCGATGATAACGTTGTGGTGGAGGACGACATGCTTCGATGGGTCGTATGGGCGCTTCAAGGCTTGATTGCCATCAATGCGCTGCTACATGCAGTCGTACTGGCTGCGCCGCCGGGGCCGATGCAGGCCCAGTTCGGATTTATGCCGGTACCGCTGCGGATTCTGATTGCCGCGGCGTACGTGCTTTGCGCCGTCGGCTTGGTCGTTCCGGAGTTCGTGAAGCGTCCGCGAATTGTCATTCGCGCGGCGATCGCTTTGGCGCTCGTGGCGGCAGCCGAAGCGGTTTACCTGATGACGTCGGACCGCAGCATGGCCGCGATGTCGCGCGGCACGATCGTCGTTCTGCTGCTGGTCCTGGCCGGCCTGCGAATGCGGCTTTTGTCCAAGCTGATACCGAATTGATGCCGCGTCCGCGCCGAATTGATGACGAGGCTTTCACGGCGCCCGGGCAGGCGACGAAAACCCTGATGGTCCTGGGCTTGCTGCAGCGGGGACCGACCCACGGTTACGAGTTGTATCGGGTTATTTCGGCGCACAGCGGGCTTTATTCAGAGCTTAAGAAACCGACGCTGTATCACTTGCTGCAACGGATGGACGATGCGGGATTGGTTTCGTCGTCCAGCCAAGGCGGCGCGCGCGGCCGCCGCGGCGAGCGGCTTATCTACCGTCTGACGCGCCGTGGACGCACTTTGTTCGAGCGCCTGCTGCGCGACACCATTGCCGCCTATCAGCCGATTCATTCGGGACTGGATGTCGCCATCGTCTATCTGTCGCGCCTGCCTGTGGCGGAAGCCCGCGCACTCATCCGCGCGCGGCGCGATGCAATTCGCGTGCGCCGCAAAGCGCTTGTGGCGGACCACAACGCGGCCACGCCAATGATGCCTGCCACGCGGCGGGTCACCGCGCATCTTTCGACGGAGCGATCCTTGGCGCTGATCGACGCGGAGTTGGTGTGGATCGAGCGCACACTCAAGCACTTGAATCGGCGAAAAGCCTGGATCGAAGGCGAGTCACAATGATCCGCCGAGCGGCCGCACCGCCATGACTGAAATTCCGGAGATGTCATCGCGCGGTTCGCATACACCGGCCGGCACATTGTCGGACACGGCGGCGTGGATGGCGTCCTTCCGCGCCCAGGAATCCGCCCGGCGCGACCGGCGGATCGACGATCCCTATGCCGCCCGTTTCGCCAAGAATTTGTCCGGTCGTTTCGCCCATCGCGGGCAGCTCGCCGCCGATATGGTCGTGCAGCGCACCGTCGTGTTCGACGAATTGATCCTCAAAACAATCGCGGAACACGCGATTGATTGCGTCATCAACATTGCCGCCGGATACGATACGCGACCCTATCGATTGCAACTACCCGAACGGGTGGTTTGGTTTGATACCGATCTCCCGGATTTGACGACGCGCAAGAAAGAATTGCTCGACGATGCAACGCCGAAGTGCGCTGTTGAATTCCGCAACCTCGACCTGCGCGAAGCGGGACAGCTGGCGGCGATTCTCGAGGATGCGAACCGGCGGGCCTCGCGCGCCTTGGTAATAACCGAGGGGCTATTGTTGTATTTGCCCGAAGATTCCGTCCGGGGTTTGGCCGAAACGCTCGGTCTTCACCCGAACGTATCGGTTTGGCTGACCGACCTTATGTCGCCTGCGGCGCGCTTCTTCATGAATCGCGCGGCGGCCCGGCATCTCGATCACATTGGCGAAATCTTGCGGTTCGCGCCGCGAAACGGCCCCGCCTTCTTTGCGCCTTATGGCTGGACTCCCGAAAGCGTTCACCCTGCCTTTCGCGTGATGCAGCGCATCGACCGAAACTCAAACCCAATGATCGGCGCTGTGCTCGGTGCGGCGAAACTATTCGCGCCGGCCAGCCTCGACGGCACCGTCCTTCTACGCCGTTTGTAGCAAAGGATCCGCTTTGACACCCGAACCCGGCTCCAAACCTCCGCCAAAAATAGTCGTCAAGATCATGGGCCTGATGGCCAAAATGGCGCCACCTGATCCCAGCGGCGAGAATTCCGCCGCCGTGCGCGCGTTCAGGCGCGTCGATGCCGTGCTCGACGTACTGTCGGCGGGTCCACTTCGCCGCAGACTGCGCAGCCCTTTGAATCGGCCCGCGTGGCCGCAAGTCGCAGGGGCGTACGCGGTGGGCGACCGCATGGGTGCGGCCGCCATTTGTACCCTATCGAGCAATGACCTCTATGGGCCTTTGGCGAAATTGCCGGGTGTCGCGATTGCGGGGCGGCTTGTCACCGTGAACCTCGGGATCGAAAAAATGATCCTGAATGTCACCGCCAATCCGAGCATTCGCGCTTTGATTCTCTGCGGCAAGGAGTCGCCGGTCTTTCATACAGCACAGGGGATCAAAGCATTGATGACCGGCGGCGTGGATACAAACCGGCGCATTCTCGGTGCGGAAGGCCACCTTCCCGTCCTCGGCAATATTCCGGCCGAACGCATTGCCCGATTTCGCGAGCAAGTGACGTTGATCGACGCGGTAGGCGTGACGGACACCGAGAAGATCTCCGCCCTCGTCGCGTCGACGATAGCCGATGCCGCGAAGAAACCCGTGCTCGGACCCATGGGCGATCTGCCGGCCGTACCGGATCAGGCCTTCAAACCGATCGAGTCAGGCGGGCACCGTGAACCAATCAGCCACGACCCAAAGGGATTCTTTGTGATTTCGATCGATCGTGCCGCCGGGGTTATCGTGTGCCGTCACTATTTAGCTGACGCGACGCCGGCGCACGAAGTTAAAGCCCGCTCGGCGGAACGCATACTTCTCGCGCTGATCCGCGAGAACCTCATCTCGCAAATGAGTCACGCCGGTTATCTTGGCGGCGAACTCGCGAAAGCCGAAGCCGCGTTGCGGTTGGGGTTGATCTATGAACAAGACAAGGTACTAGCAGCCGGC
>JAGREB010000323.1 GCA_020446775.1 Paracoccaceae bacterium | reverse complement strand
CTCGCGGTTGCGCCAGTCCTCATCGGTCAATTTCCATTTCTTGTGGGCGAGATTCTCGCGCCGTTTGAAACGTTTTAGCTGTTCCGCCTTCGTCAAGTGGAGCCAAAGCTTGACAACCACCGCGCCGTGCTCTGCCAGTTGGCCCTCAAACTCGTTGATTTCACTGTACGCGCGCATCCACACCGGTTCCTCGATCAGATTTTCGACGCGCTCAACCAAGACGCGCCCATACCAGCTACGGTCGAAGATCGTCATGCGCCCGGCCCGGCTCAGGTGGCGCCAAAAACGCCAAAGGTAATGGTGGGCGCGTTCCTCGTCGCTTGGGGCGGCAATCGGGACAATCCGGTAATCGCGGGCGTTCAGGGCGAAGGTCAGGCGGCGGATCGCGCCGCCTTTACCGGCCGCGTCCCATCCCTCGAAAACCACAACCGTCGACAATCCGGATTCGCGCGCGTGTCCCTGGAGTTCATGCAATCGTAGTTGCTGCTCGTGAAACGCTCTTGCATAGGCCGCGTCGGAGAGCTTCGCGGTCATGTCGATGGTATCGAGGACTTGGCGCACGGGGGCCCGCAATTTCCGCGATCCCTTGCGCGACTTCTTGGCGTTGACGGCCTTGCGCGCACGCGCGGTTTCCTTGCGGGCTTTGGCCAGGGCTTTCGCCGTTCGCTTTTCGAGCGATTTGCGCTCTTTGAGGTGGCGGCGCAGGTTCTCGGCCAGCGTTGTCAGCACCGTGGCGCGGCGGAAATGATCGTCGCCGCCTTCGACCAGGAACCAGGGCGCGCCCCCGGTTTGCGTGGTGCGGATCGTCGTCTGGACGGCGTGCAAATAGGTGTCGTAATTCCTCGGCGTCATCCAGGAACTGTCGGTGGCGCGCAAGCCGACCAAGGGGTCCTTTCCGGTCCGGCGCAATCGGCGGCGTTGTTCGGGTTTGCTCAGGTGCAGCCAATATTTCAGGATCAGCGCACCTTCTTCGGCCAGCATGTTCTCGAACGATTTGATCTTGGCCAACCGTTCATCGAACGCCGCGCGGTTGAGTTCGCCTTCGCACAATTCGCTGATCGGGTCCTGATACCACCCGCCCAGATAAAGCCCGATCGTCCCGGCACCCGGTAAGCTTCGCCAAACCCGCCAAAACGGCGGGCGTTCGCGTTCCTCGTCCGTCGGGTCGTCGAAGGCGGTCGTGGCAATCCAACGCGGGTCCATCCAGGTATTGAGGAGGTTGACCGTGTCGACGACCCCGGCACCTTTGACGCCGCTGAGGATGATGACGACCGGGCAATCGGCGACGCGTAGTTTCTGTTGCAATTCGATTAATTCGAGCCGCAGCCGGTCTTTAATCTCGCGGAACGCGGCTTCCGACAGAGTCGCGCCGACTTCGGCAGTTTCGAACATGGACGATCCTCAAATTCTCGGTGCGGCAACCCGCCGGGCGGACTTGGAATCCGGCGGCGACTATTGTATCCCCCGGCATCCAGGTTGGGAGTGCACTGCCAAGCCTGGGTCGCCCCGCGATCCGGGGCAACCCATAAATCCTTGATCCGGCCCAATTTCGGGCATGCCGGGTCGGCAAATGTGGCAGTCGGGTCCCCAAAAACGGAGGTTGGACGAATGGCTGTTCGGGTTGCGCTCAATGGTTTCGGCCGGATCGGCCGTATGGTGTTTCGCGCGCTGATCGAATCGAAGCGCACAGATATCGAAGTTGTTGCGATCAACGATCTCGGCGCAGCGGAATCGAACGCCCACCTGCTCAAGTACGATTCGGTCCACGGCCCGTTGCCCGCCGACGTGTCGGTCAGCGGGGATACACTGTCCGTGGCCGGGCGGTCGTTCAAGGTGCTGGCCGAACGCGACCCCTCCAAACTGCCGTGGGGCGACCTCAAGGTCGATATCGTCGCCGAATGCACCGGCATCTTCACCGACAAGGACAAGGCGCAAGTGCACGTCAAGGCCGGTGCCAAGAAAGTCCTGGTCTCCGCGCCGTCGTCTGGCGCCGACCTGACCGTGGTCTACGGCGTCAATCATGCCAAGCTGGCCAAGGAACACGTGATCGTTTCGAACGCGTCGTGCACCACCAATTGCCTGGCGCCGGTGGTCAAGGTCGTGCACGAGGCCATCGGCATCCGCCACGGCCAGATCACCACCATCCACGACCCGACCAACACCAACCTGATGGTCGATGCGCCGCACAAGGACCTGCGCCGCGCACGCAGTGCCATGCTCAGCCTGGCGC
>JAGREB010000322.1 GCA_020446775.1 Paracoccaceae bacterium | reverse complement strand
GGCAGTGTCGGTGCAAGCGGATTGTCCGTCGACGCCGCCTCAGCCGCCGCATCCAAAGTGAAAATCTGCTTGAGTTTGTCGATCATATTCCCCTCCTCGCGCTCATCGCCCCGGCCGAACAGTAAGCGAGACGAATGTCGGGGACAATGCGGGAAAATCGCTGTTTTCGCGTGGGAAAGGAGCGGTGCGGCCAGAATTCAACTCATGCGTATTGCGCCCCGTACGAGAGCGCGCCGCTGCCGATTGAAAGACCGGCCCGGACGGAGTCACACTGGCGCCCTCAGCCAGCAAGATCGAGCACCACATGCCCCGGCCCCATACCGAATTCATCCATGCGCAAGACCTGCCCTGGCGCAAGAATTGCCTGCCCGCGCCTTTCGACACACTCGACTGCCGCGTCCTCAGCCGCGATCCCAAAAACGGTGATTGCACGGTCATCTTGAAATATCCGCCCGGCTGGGCGCGCAAGGGCCCGGAGCATCTTTTGGCCGCGCACGAGTTTTATGTACTCGACGGAAGCGTCGACATATCGGGGCAGCGCTACGGCATCGATTGCTACGGTTACCTGCCGGCCGGCACGACTCACCGGTCATGGCAAAGCGAGATCGGTGCAGTGGTGCTGACATTTTTCGACGCCGCGCCGGAAGCAAAGCCAGGCGAAGGCGTCGCCGTGAACGACCCCGACGGACCGGCCGTACCGTTCATCGACCTGCATGCGGTTCCCTGGTCGTCCGCCGGGATCGATCCGGATGTTCAATTTCTCCGCCTGGCCAAGAAGTCGCTGCGCCACAATACCCGCACCGGAGACGCGACATTCGTCCTTGAATGCGGCGGGCATACGCACCCGAACGAATGGCGCGAAAAGCAGCTGGCGCACCCATGCGTCGAGGAAATGTTTCTGTTGTCGGGCGACATCGTCGGCGAACGGGGCGTTTTGACGGCCGGGGCGTACTTCTGGCGTCCGCCGCACCTCTGGCATGGCCCGTACGGTTCACGCGGCGGCAACCATTGCCTGATCCGCTTTTTGGGCGGGCATCATGTCAATATTTGGAGCGACGAAGCGCTGCCGTTTTCGTTCGATCCCCCTCACAACCCGGTTCTCCCGGACGAACTCAAGCCGTATGATCGTGTCCACCGCCTGTCCCAGGCGTATTGATCGGAGGAACTAATGCGCGGAATTGAATCGCACGCGGTATTGCCGGACGCCAACGCCGATGAAGCGGCGCGCGAGAATTTCTGCCGTGATTTGTCGATCAGGCTCGAAGCCGGATTGCGGCCGCGCTTGCGCCGGATTTACGAAGAGCAGGTCGGGCCGGACCTTCGTAAATCGGGCAAGGAACCGGGTTTCCGCGAGATCGCAAAAGCCATGCGCCACGTGCCGTTGAACAAGTATTGGTACCGTATCCGAACCGACAACCAGGACCGCATGTACCGGGTCACCGGCGATCTGATCGACCGCCAGCTTGAAACCCTGGCCGCGAAAGCACGCGCCACGCCGAAGAATCTGGGAAGCCTGACCATCGACCCGGCATTCAAGATGCCGGCCTACCTCACAGAGATCGACATCCATCGCAAACCGGGCGGGTACCACACCGAATATATCGAGGACGACGTCGCGTCCGGTGCCCAATACGAACGGACGATCTCGGTCCACAACATGGGAAGCCAAGGTCCGCGCAACGACGATCCGGGCCACTCCATCGCCGATTGGATCAAGCAAAAATTCCCGGCGCTGAAACCGAAGCGCATTCTCGACCTCGGCTGCACCATCGGCAACAACACCCTGCCCTATGCACAAGCGTTCCCGGACTCCGAAGTGCATGGCATCGACTGCAGCGCGCCGTGCCTTCGTTACGCCCATGCGCGCGCCAACGCGCTCGGGGTTGATGTCCATTTCCATCAAATGAGCGCCGAGAAAACATCGTTTCCGGACGGACACTTCGATCTCGTCGTGTCGCGCATTCTTCTTCACGAGACATCGCGGGCCGCGATCCCCAACATTTTCCGCGAATGCTACCGGCTGCTGGCGCCCGGCGGCGTGATGCTTCACTGCGATGCACCTCAGTTCGACGAATTCGACGCCTACCAAGCATCGCTCCGGGATTGGGACGCAAACTGCAACAACGAACCGTTCATGCTAACGGTCTACACGTTGCCGCTGGAAGAGATGTACGCGGACGCCGGCTTCGACCGCTCGAAGACATTCCGCGATTACGCGCCAAGCCGCTTTTTCCGCGCGCACAATACCGACCCGAACGCGACCCGCAGCGGCGGGCGGTATTTTTTCACCGGCGCGGCAAAGTAGGCTATTGCGCCGCTTGCGCCACCACCGTCTTGAGCGGCAAGTAGATGATGAACATTGCGCCCCCTTCGGGCCGGTTGACGGCCTGCACGGCGCCGCCCCATGTCTTCACCAATCCGGCGACGACCGACAGCCCGAGACCGGTGCCTTGACCTTGAGGCTTGGTCGTAAAGAACGGATCGA
>JAGREB010000029.1 GCA_020446775.1 Paracoccaceae bacterium | reverse complement strand
AAAAAACCCAGACACTGTCTGGGTTTTTGTGGTACCTCCAAGAATCGAACCATGGACACACGGATTTTCAGTCCGTTGCTCTACCAACTGAGCTACCTGGGCGTGCCGTCGCAGACATTCAAAACGGCGGGAGGAAGCGCGCTTTATAAACGCCGCGTCCGGCTCTGTCCAGAGACGCTCATGGCTCCGCCCGGTCCCGTAGCCCGTTGATAATAGAGGCAAAAATGGCCCCGTTCAGCGGTACCCGATGCCCGGCCCGCCGCCAGACAAGTCGCGATAGCGGTCGCGTAATTTAGTCTGGCGGGTCTCGAGCGAGATCGGGCGGCCGAGAATGAACACATGCGTCGGCGCCGAGGTCACCTCGAGCGGGTCGCCATCCCAAATGACTGCGTCGGCGTCTTTTCCCGGTTCGAGCGTGCCGTAACGCTCGGCGATGCCCCAGATCGCGGCCGGTACAGTCGTCAGAGCCGCGTAGGCCGCGTCCTTGGGCAGGCCGTTGGCCACGGCGATGCCCGCCAATTGGCGAACGTTGCGCGGGTTGTTGGCAAGCTGCTCGCCGCCGGCGAAAAACGCCACCGCCACGCCGGCTTCATGCAACCTCGCGGCGTTTTGCAGCGTCGCGTTGAGGGCCTCGAAGCGGTTGGGCAGGTTGTCGCTGGGGTCGATGATGACGGGAATCTTGGCCGCCGCCAGTTCGCCGGCGACCATCCAGGCTTCTTCCGCATTGACCAGCGCAACCTTGAGCTTTTGTTCGGTGGCCAAGGCGATGATGTTGCGGATGTCGGACGCGCGCCGCGCATCCACCAGCAGCAACATGCGGCCGTCGACGACCGGGATCAGGGCTTCGAGATCGAGGCGGTCGAGGGCGGTGGCCCGCGCGCGGTTATTATCGAAGTCGCTGCGGTTGCGGGCGTAATAGCGCGTATCGTCGAACGCTTGGCGCAACATCGCCATCACCGCGCCGCGGCCCGCGCCGATCAGCCGTTTGGCTCCTTCGCTGACGGTGACGTGCATCGCCGCGCGCGGGGTCACGGCGAAGTCCTCGCCGTCGCCCAGTGTCAGCAGCGCGGCTTGGCCGGCGAATATCGACTTGCTGAAATCGGGGACCGATGCCGCGCGCGTCACGCCTTTCACGCGCGTGACCGGAATCGTGACCGACGCCGGGTTCAGGCCCGGCGCGATGTCGAGCGACGCTTTGTAAGGCATCTCGCCCGAATCGCTATCGTCGGTCGAACCTTCCTGCTCGATTTCAACGATGCCGAGATGCGTGTACGGGTTCATGAATCCCGGAGTCACTTCGGCTCCGCCGGCGTCGATGATTGTCGCGCCATCGGGGATCGGCACGCCTGCACCGACGGCGGTGATCTTTGCGCCGTCCATCACCAAGGTTCCGCGTTCGACAGTCCCGGCGCCGCCGCCGGTGTGCAGGGTAGCGTTGATGATTGCGACCGGTTCGGCTGTTGCCGTTGTTGCCGCCGCTGTCGCCAGGAAGATTGAAGCGAATGCCAAAGAGATGAACGTTTTCATCGCACGATCTCCTTGTCCGACTGGCCGACCTCGAAGTCCGAACGGTACTGCATGGCGGGATCGTTCAAATCGAACGTCAGCGCGCCGTCGATGTAAACTTTCTCCGCACGGCTGTAGACGCTGAGCGGGTTACCGTCCCACAGCACGACGTCGGCGTTCTTGCCGGGTTCAAGCGAGCCGATGCGGTCGTCGAGGTCCAAGGATTTCGCGGGGTTGAGCGTTACCCAGCGGATCGCGTCGCCGTCGCTGATGTTCAATCCCATCCGGCGGCCTGCCGCCATTGCTTTCGCGGCTTCCTGATTGAGGCGTTGGATGCCGACGTTGGAATCCGAATGGATCACGGGGCAAGCGCCCGCGGCGTTCAGCAGCGCGGCGTTTTCCTCGATGCCGTCGAAAGACTCCATTTTGAAGCCCCACCAGTCGGCCCAGACCGAGGCGCAGATATTTTCCCGCGCCAGCAGATCGCGGATCTTGTAGGCCTCGACGGCATGGTGGAATTGGGTGACGCGGTAGCCGAACTCCTTGGCCATGTCGATCACCAGCGCCATTTCGTCGGCGCGGTAGCAGTGCATTTGCACCAGGATGTCGCCGCGGAGTGCCGCCGAAAGCGTTTCCAGCTCCAAGTCGATCTTGGGCGGCTTGGCGTCGGGATCGCCTTTTTTCTGCTTGGCGCGGAACTGGTCCCACTCGTACTGGTATTCGAGCGCCTTGATCCAGCCGGCGCGATAACCGGCAAAATTACCCATCCGCGTCGACGGCGACCGCTTGTTGCTGCCGTAAACGCGTTTCGGGTTTTCGCCGCAGGCCATTTTCAGGCCTTGTTTCGCGCCCGGAAACTTCATGCCCTGCACGGTGCGGCTCCACACGTTCTTGACCACGACCGTGCGGCCGCCGAATAGATTGGCCGAACCCACGAGAATATGCTGCGTGGTCACGCCACCCGCGATCGATCGCACAAACGCGGCATCTTGCGGCCAGATCGCGTGCTCCGCCCAAACCTCGGCCGTGTTCGGGTCGGTCGCTTCGTTGACGTCCGAGGTCGAAGCCAGCGTCGGTTCCGCGCCCACCCCGAGATGAGAGTGCGCGTCGATGATCCCCGGCGTGACGTACTTCCCTGTTCCGTCGATGATCGCTGTGCCCTCGGGAACTACGACATCGGGTCCGACCGCGACGATCTTGCCGCCCTGCATGACGACGGTCGCATGTTCGATGGTGGCGCCGGTTCCGGTATGGACCGTCGCGCCGACGATGGCCGTGGCCGGCCACGAGCGCGGCACGTAAGTGCTGGGATAAGGGTCGACCGGCATATTGGCGAGCCGTTGCCCCGCGGCCGAACCGCCGAATTGAGCCAGGCCCGGCTCCGTCATCGCCACGACAGCGGCCAGCGCCGCCGAAACCGTCAATTTGAATTGCATGACCGGACGCTCCTTCAATCCCGTATTACGTGCGCGTTCAGGTAATTTCACGGTGGCATGAACACCGCCTCCCGGGCAAGCTGGGTCCATGAATTCATTTTCCACGGAACATCAGACGGTTCGCGGCCGTATCGCCTATGTCAGCGATACCGCCGAGGACAATGGCCGGCTGCGCGGCGAAGAACGCTTTACGGTGACGAGCCACGCCGACGGCCGAAAAATCCTGCGCGCTGCCTGCGTCATCAACGATCCGCCCCATGTGGTGCGCGATGTCGTGCAGACGGTCGACGCCGCATTTCAGCCGTTGACGTGCTTTGTGCAGATCAGGACCGGAGGCGCACCCACCGGTTCGGGCTGGTTTCGCTGGCACGATGGGATCGCGGCATGCGAAGCGGACACGGCGGCCGAAGGCCGCGTCTCGCAAACTATGAATGACGACGGTTTGCCGCGGGCCTTCTGCAACCACGCCATTGTCGGCGACGCTTGGATGGCGGCAAATCATCCGCGCAAGGCCGAAAAAGATCGCTTCCTGATTACGAACATGTTCACGCCGTCGCTCAATAAACAGGGTGCGACCGGGCCGACGCTGGCACGCCGCGCGCTCGACATCGAATACCGTGGCCGCGACCGGATTACAGTCCCGGCGGGCGCGTTCGACGTGCTCGCCTTTGCGTTCGCAGAGAATCGCGATCACGCGCCCGACTATGAAATGTGGATGACCGACGACGGATATTTTATTCCAGTCCTGTCGATGTATCGTGGCCGCCGGCGCTATGAGCTGACGGAATTCGAGCGTGCGTAACTTCGGTTTGGCTTCGGGCTTGGCTTTCGTGTTGGCCTTCGCGATCGCCGCTTCGCCGGTCCGGGCCGAGAAAGTGTTGCGCCTGGGCTTGGTGGCGGGGCTGTCGGACCGCGGCAATCCGTTTTCGACCATCGTCCTGCCGTCGCTGACACCCAATCTTCTGGTCTACGATCCGTTGCTCGCTTTTGACGCCGGCGGCAATCTCGAACCCCGCCTCGTCACCGCGTGGGACATGATCGCGCCGAACCTATGGCGCTTTACCGTGCGCGACGATGTCGTGTTCTCGAACGGCGAGAAATTCGACGCGGCCGCGGCCGCCCAGGCGATCAATTACCTCGCGGCCGAAGCCGGCGCCATGGAAGTGATCTCGCAGTCGGTGACCGACGTGGTCGCCGCGCGAGTGACCGGCGAATTTACGTTCGAGGTCGAGACGTCCGGGCCCAACGTTCTGCTGCCGCGGCGGCTGGCCGGAATCTTCGTGCCGGCCCCCAAAGCCTGGCGCGAACTTGGACGAGTCGCCTTCAGCGCGGCTCCGGTTGGAACCGGTTCGTTTCTGCTCACCGAAGTCACTCCCGGAAAACTCACCTTTACCGCGAGCCCGACCGCGTGGCGCAAACCGGTCGTCGACCGGATCGAGATTCTGCAAATTCCCGTCCTCAACGCTCGTGTTCAGGCCTTGCGTACCGGCGCGATCGATATTGCGCTCGACGTCGGCGTCGAGGACCGCGCGTTGATCGAAGCCGCCGGCGGAACGTTCCATGTCCGCCCGACGGGGCGCGTGCAAACTTTGACGCTTGTGTCGATCAAGGATTCGCCGGTGGCCGACGTTCGCGTGCGCCAAGCGCTCAATTACGCCGTCGATAAGCAAAGCATGGTCGCGGTATTGTTGGGCGGAACGACCACCCCGGCGACGCAACCGGCTGCGCGGCAATCGTTCGGATATGCGGAAGGTCTCGAGGCCTATCCCTACGACCCGGCGCGGGCACGCCGTTTGCTTGCCGAGGCGGGATATCCCGATGGGTTCGATATGAGCGCGACGTTTCCGGCCGGCGCCATGGCCGGAGACGAAGCATTTTACCAGCAGGTTGGCGTTTATCTTGCCGACATCGGCGTGCGGTTGACGCTCGAAGGGACGACGTTCGCCCAACATATCTCCCGCATCCGCACCGGCGGCTGGCCGGGCGATGGCTTTGGCATGGACTACAACAATATGCCGGCTCTGGACGCTTTGTGGCCGATGCGCGTGCATAGTTGCCTGTGGTCGGCGCCGTGGCATTGCCGCCCGGAATGGGTGCCGTTGATCCAGGCTGCCGAAACGGCAACGACGGTCGAACGGCGGCTGGAACTCACGCGGCAATTGGGCCGTCTCTACCACGACGAACCGACCGCGATTTTCCTGTGGGAAATGCCCGGTCTCGACGGTGTCGGGCCGAAGGTCAGAAATTTCCAATCCCGGCTCAACGCCATCGATTACGAGCTGATCGATCTCGCCGATTAGGACGCCGATTGCTGCGACGGCAGCAGGCCGTATTTGCGCAATTCATGCCGCAGCTGGTTGTAGTTGAGGCCCAGCGCCGCAGCGGCGCGCCTTTGATTGTGCTTCGATTGTATCAACGCATCGGCGAGCAACGACCGCGCATGGGCATCGAGCGACGCGCGATAATCGCCATCGATCGGAACAGCTGCGCGTTTAGGCTGCGGTTCTGGGTCAGGCGATTGCTTTGGGACTTTAGAAGCCGCCGCAGGCGGCCGGAATGGTGACGCGAACGGATCGAATGTGACGCTGTCGATGGCGTTTTCGGGTTCGGTCCAGTGGGCGACGGCGCGTTCCACCACGTTCTTCAGTTCGCGCACGTTACCGGGCCAGGCGTAGGTATCCATGGCCGCCATCGCGCGGTCCGAAAACCCGGGGAACGTCGGCCATTGCAGCGACTTGGCCATGCCGAGACCGAAGTGGTTGGCCAGCAGCGGTATGTCTCCTTGGCGCGCGCGCAGCGGCGGCAGAGTCAACACATCGAAGGCGAGGCGGTCGAGTAGATCCTCGCGGAAGCGGCCTGCCGCCGCCGCCGAAGGTAAATCGACGTTGGTCGCCGCGACAATGCGCACCGAAACTTTGAGAGTTTCGGTTCCGCCGAGGCGTTCGAATTCGCCGTATTCGATGGTGCGGAGAATCTTTTCCTGCAACGACAGCGGCGTATTGCCGATTTCATCCAGAAATATACTACCGCCGTCGGCCAGTTCGAAACGGCCCTGGCGCCGCCGCGCCGCGCCGGTGAATGCGCCGGCCTCGACACCGAACAGTTCCGCTTCGAGCAGCGTTTCCGGCAAGGCCGCGCAGTTGAGTTTGACGAACGGCCCCTGCCAGCGCGGCGACAAGAAATGAATTCGCGCCGCCGACAATTCCTTGCCGGTGCCGCGTTCGCCGATGATCAAGACCGGCCGGTCGACGGGTGCGACCCGCGACACGTGATCCATATGGGCGAGGAACGGAACTGATTGGCCAAGGGGTGCCGGCGTTTCAACCATGTGTGTCTATATATGGTAAATATCACTAAAATACGACAACATTTATCATAAAATATAATATCTGAATCCGGGCCAAGAAATATTTTTATTTAAAATCAATAACTTAAAAATTCCCGCGAGTTGGCACGGATCTTGCATTTGATGTGCTGAGCCGCTCGCCGCGGCTAATGCACCTAAAGGAGGGGACCATGAGTTTGAACAGTACAAGGACCGCCGTCGTCGTGATCCTGCTTGCCGCTGCAACGTTGTGTTCGGCCGCTTTCGTCAGTTCCAAGATTGCGATGGAAGTCGCGCTGGCGTCGGCGACACACGTTCATCCGGTGACATTGAGCATGACCGCGGGGCCGGCTGTGGAACTCGTGTTTGACGCGGCGATGGCTGCGCTGCTCGACGGCGGCTTGCGCTGACGTCATAACCCCTTCCGACCCGGAGAACTGACATGAGCATTTTCTCGCGTTTGACCGATATCGTGAACTCCAACATCACGGCGCTGCTCGACCGCGCCGAGGATCCGACCAAGATGATCCGCCTGATCATCCAGGAGATGGAGGACACGC
>JAGREB010000321.1 GCA_020446775.1 Paracoccaceae bacterium | reverse complement strand
GGTGCGACGGCGTTGACGGTGATGCCGCCGCCGGCGAATTCAAGCGCCCAGGACCGGGTTAAACCGTGCAAAGCGGCTTTGGCACCCACGTAGTGGCTCATCGATGAACTGCCCGCCAATACGAAGTACGACGTGATATTGACGATCCGGCCGAACCGCTTTCGCCGCATGCCGGGAACGACGGCTTGGGTGAAGAAAAATGCGCCTTTGACGTGAATTTCAAACATCGCGTCGAAGGCGGTTTCGTCGATCTGGGATATCGGCAGGCTTTGCCCGCTGATCCCGGCGTTGTTGACGAGAATGTCGACGGACCCCGAGGTTTTTTCGATGTCCCGCACCGCCGCTGCAATCGCCGAAACGTCGCGATTGTCGACCCTGACAAACGCCAACGGACCCAGGTCGCCGCTCGGCCGGTTGAGATCGGTAATGACGACGCGTGCGCCCTGACGGGCGAGGGCGCGGGCCGTTTCGTACCCCATTCCCGATGAACCGCCCGTGACGACCGCCGTCAGTCCTTCGAGGCGGTCTGTCATGGCCGGTTCATCGCGCCCATTGTCGGTAAAAGCCGGCTTAGAAGTCTTCCAGCAACTTGCCGAAGCCGTAGATCTTTTCCTTTACGCCGTTGGCACGCAGGGCATGCCAATAGGTCGCAGTGTTGATCGCGATCACCGGCTTCTTGATCCACTTCTCAGCCTCGCCGGCCAAGCGCATCATGCTCAAGTTGGTGCCGACCTGGACGATGGCGTCCACATCCGGGCCGTTGAGCTTGTTGATGGTATCGATGCAGGTTTGCTCGTTGATCTCGGCAATACCGGTCCACGTCGGCGCTTGAAGTGGAATATCGCGAACGCACTCGAACCCATTGTCTTCAAAGTATTTTTTTACTTCAGTATTCGCCGCGGGATAGTAGGGCGATAGGAACGCGATCCGCTTGATGCCGCCGTAGGCTTTCAAGGCCGCCGTGCAAGAGTGCGAACCGACCGACACGCCGACTTTTGCCTCGTCCTCGATCTTTTTCTGAAACTCGTCGGCGCCTTTGTTGCCGCCGTAAAACGTGATCGCCGACATGCCCATGACCAGGTAATCGGGTTCGCAGGTCATCACACTTTTGACCGCGTCGATGACATTGCTGGCGATGACCATGGTTGCCGCCATGAACGAATCATTGCTGATCGCTTTGGCATTCGGCGTGTAAATGCGGCTGTAGTGGTTGGTAATGCCGGGTAGGCGCAAGTCGTCGAATTCCGGTTGGACCGTCGTATTGGTTGAGGGGCCCAAGACGCCGAATTTGAGGCGCCATCCACATGCGTCAGTCATATTTTTCGTCCTATTGCTCTAACCGCTTCCCGCAACCTGTTTATCGGGATGCGTACGTATGCCGCAAGCGCCGTTGAAAACTCCCAATTGTTGCGACTTCAAACGTTCACCAGATCGCGGGCGTTGGCCCGTGCGTTGCTTGACGGCAATTAAGAAATAGGTTTCGCAATCACCGAATCAGGCATAGAGTTTTGATCCATTAATAGTTGTGTTGGCTAGGGGCGGGATGACCAGCGATTTCAAAGCGAACGGCCTCGTGCCAAGTCAGGTTGGGTCATCTCAACCGAACGTCCATCTTGTCTTTGTCGAGGATGGACACGCCCTAATTCCCGACCTCTTGTCGCTCGTACGCGGCGAGTTCGCGCGTGCTGGGACAGATTTGGTCATTCGTGCACCGAATGGCGAAGTTTACCTGATCCAGGATTTTTTCCTGACCGAACCCTATCCTGATTTGGTCGACGGTTCCGGTCACGTCACGATTGCGGGCGATCTGGCGGCGCGCTTGGCCGGACCGCTGGCGCCAGCGCAAGTCGCGCAAGATGGCGCCGACGCAGGCGCGCAGCCCATTGGCCGTGTGGAAACACTCAGCGGTGAAGTGACGGCGATCAGGGCCGATGGAACGACGGTGTCGCTGGCCGTCGGCGATCCGGTCTTCCAGGACGACATTATCGAGACCGGAGCGGACGGCACGGTCGGTCTTGCCTTTGTCGACGAGACGACTGTGGCGCTCGGTGAAAATGGCGAAATCGTCCTCGATGAATTGATTTACGATCCGGACGCCGAAACCGGAACCGCGGCGTTCACGCTGGTATCGGGCGCGTCTTCTTTTATCTCCGGTAAGATCGCCAAAGCCGGCAATGAAAACATGAAGATCGGGACGCCGGTCGCCACCATCGGCATCCGCGGAACCCAGGTCTTCCTCGAGTTCGATCCCACAAACGGGAACATGACCATTCTTAATCGCCCTGAGGACTTGGGCGGTGGTCAAAGCGCCGTCGGTGAAATCGTCTTGACCGTCAATGGGCAAGTTGTCGGAACCATTAACCAGGGCAACTCGGGCTGGCAATGGAATGCGAGCCAAGGACAAGCGCCGGCCCAAGTTCAGTTTACGGCGGCGCAGGCATCTCAATTGGCGGGTGCCGTCGAAACCGTGGTCACGCAGGCCCGGCAAACGTTTCAGCAGCAGCAACAGCAGAATGGTGACGGAACCGGCACCAACGACGGTACCGGAACGAACGACGGCACTGGCACCAATGACGGTACCGGAACGAACGACGGGACCGGAACGAACGACGGCACCGGCACCAATGATGGAACCGGAA
>JAGREB010000028.1 GCA_020446775.1 Paracoccaceae bacterium | reverse complement strand
GCTTCTCGCGGAAGGCGTGGCGGCCCGAATGCTTGCCCATGACCAAAGAGGTGGATTTGATGCCCACGCTTTCGGGTGTCATGATTTCATAGGTCTGGGCGTGCTTCAGCATGCCGTCCTGATGAATGCCGCTTTCATGCGCGAAGGCGTTCTTGCCCACCACGGCCTTGTTGTACTGCACCGGGAAGTTTGCCGCCGCGCCCACCAGCTTGGACATGCGCGCCAGATGCGTCGTCTCGATATTGGTCTGGAAAGGCAGAACGTCGGGCCGCGTGCGCATGGCCATGACGATCTCTTCCAGGGCCGCATTGCCGGCGCGTTCGCCAATGCCATTGATGGTGCATTCGACCTGCCGCGCCCCGGCCCGCACCCCGGCCAGCGAATTGGCGACAGCCATGCCTAAGTCATTGTGGCAATGGGTCGAGAAAATCGCCTTGTCGGCATTGGGCACGCGGTTCAGCAACATGGTGATGAGCGCGTGGAACTCTTCCGGAACGGTATAGCCCACCGTGTCGGGGATATTGATCGTGGTTGCGCCCGCCTTGATGGCGGCTTCCACCGTGCGGCACAAAAAGTCGTGCTCGGTGCGCGTGCCGTCCTCGGGCGACCACTCCACATCGTCGGTATAGTTGCGCGCATGGGTCACGGAGGAAATCACGCGCTCATAAACCGTCTCGGGCTCCATCTGCAGCTTGTATTTCATGTGAAGCGGCGAGGTGGAGATAAAAGTGTGGATGCGCCCGCGCTTGGCCGGCTTGATCGCCTCGGCGCAGCGGTCGATGTCGCCCTTGGCCGCACGGGCAAGCCCGCACACGATCGACTCTTTGATTTCCTTGGCGACGGCTTCGACGGCTTCGAAATCACCTTGGCTGGCGATCGGAAAGCCGGCTTCGATAACGTCGACCCGCATCTCTTCCAAAACTTTGGCGATGCGGACTTTTTCTTCCATATTCATCGACGCGCCGGGGGATTGTTCGCCGTCCCGCAAGGTCGTGTCGAAAATGGTGATGCGTTGGGTATTCATGGTTGTTCTCTCGACTGTGGTCCTGGGTCAATTTCATCCGCCGTGACGGCGGACGCCTGATGCGACTTGAACTCTTGTCCCCTAAGCGCCGGCCGCTCAGCCGAGAGCAGCGCTCAGGGGCAGTGAAGTCGCAGACCGAGGATGTCGAGACGCAAGGCTCCCGCCTCAACCACACATACAAACGCCAACGCCGCCGCGGCCGTTGCCGGGCGGGTCAATGTTGCAGTGCGGAAAGACGCCAAAGACACTTGCGTTGATCCTTTTTGTTGCCGCGTTTTTTATGCCCACATATCAGCGGCTTATTTTACGGAGGAAAAAGTCTTTTTCTAGGCCGCTTGTCAACTACTTTGCGGTATGGGCGGTTAATTTCCCTTAAATGAGGGGCCGAACGCGCCGGGTCAAGCCGGGTCCGTGACCGCCCGCCCGGACCGACGCTTTTCAACCCCGAATCGGGTCCCTGCACCCTGGGCCCCAAACCCCGCGGCCGGACACGGCTGGTCCAGGCCGCCTACGGAAATCGATTTCGCGGTTTTTTGCGCTGTCAGACGGATCGAGACGCGATACCGGCGCCGCACGCGGGGCGCCGGCCGGCCGGCCAATTCGATTCAATCACGGCAACGTGCACGCCGTCGTCATGTCGGTGGTCACCGCCGCCTGCACATTGTTGACCAGGTGCTGCAGGAACCCGCCGAAACCGCCCTCGGCCTTGATGACGTAGTGGAACTGTTGGCCGTTCGGCGTGAATCCGATCTGGTTTTCGATGGTCGCGACGGTGACGGTCGTGTGCGAGCGTGCCGGAACGGACGGCGAGGTATAGGTGCCGAGCTTGGTCCCGTCGCGGGCGTCGTAGATGCCCAACTGAACCGTGGCGGACGACGTGCCGGTATTGTTGATCACCACCGAGCTCGGGAACCCGCTGCCCAAAGTCGCCGTGTGAACCCCGATCAGCGTCGTGCGGTCAGCGGTGATTCCGGCGTCGCACGTGCTGAGATTGGTCAGCGTGCCGTCCGCGGGCCGGTATAGGACATGCTCGAACAGGCCGTCGACGCCGTGCGAGGCGCTGATCGTGTAGTAGGTCGGCTTGTTGGCAATGCCGAGGTCCGTTTCGATATCACCGATGAAGAATTGCAGCTCCGCCCCCGCGGGAACCGATGGGCTGGTCCACTGCCCGTAGGATTGTCCGTCGGCGGCATTGCGCACGGTGACCGCCATGGTGCCGGCGGAAGCGCTCGAATTGTAAATGCGCAGGAAAGACTGGGACGACGAAATCGCCGCGGTCGAAAAGATCGAACCGGTTTTAACCGTGGCCGGCTTGCCGGACGCATTGTAGCCGTCGAGGTAGCATGCGGTCGTCATGTCGGTCACGACGCCCGCCTGAACGTTGTTGACCAAGTGTTGGAGGAACCCCGTGAACGCGTTCTCGACTTCCAGCACATAATGGTACCGGTTCGACGTCGGCGTCGTGCCGATATCCGCTTCGATGGTCGCCACAGAGACAAAGAGTTGCCCGTTCGCCGGGACCGCAGGGCTTGTATAGGTGCCCAGTTTTTCGCCGGTTCTGGCGTCGTACACGCCGATGCGCGCGGAAGACGCCGCACTCAGCGTGTTTGTCAGGACGACCGTGCTCGGGAAGCCGGTTTGCAACAAGGTCGAGTGAACGCCCATCAACGATTTGCGATCGGCCGTGACGCCGGCGGAACACGTGCTGGAATTGGTCAAGGTTCCATCCGACGGGCGATAAAGAACGTGCTGGAAGAAGCCGGTGAAATTGGCGCGGGCGGCGACAGAATACTCCGACGGCTTGGTCGCGCCGCTCGCGATTTGGTTTTCGATATCTTCGAGAGAGAACTGCTGTTCGCTGTGCGCCGCGATGGACGGTGACGTCCACGTTCCATACAAGGAGCCGTTGGTGGTGGACCGCAGTTGCACTGTGGCGGTGCCGGCGGTGGCATTCGTGTTCTGAAAGCGTAGGAACGAACCAACGGCCGATTGAGCGGACGAATACACGGCGCCGGCGCCTGTCAGTGCCTGTTGTGCCGGCAAACCGCCGTCGAACGTGGCCACGACTTGCGCGATTTCCTTGATACGGCGCGAAGTGTTCGCCGCGTCGGGCTGATCGTCGGCAATGCCGACCGGCCGGCCTTCGTAGTTGACGTCGGGGTTACTGAAGTACTGGATCAGCGGGCAGTCGAAATTTTCTTCGGTGCACTGGTTGTCGTAAGCCATGATGTCGCGAAAATGGTCGCGATCGATATAGCCGTAGTTATAACCGTCGGGCCCGGGAACGGCGTCTTCAACGACATACCGGTCGTGTTCGGATCCGAGATTGTGCCCGAGTTCATGTGCAAACGCATCGGTGAGGCACGAACCGGAGGCATCGGCGTTAACGACCGAAATGCCCGATCCGGCAAAACTTTGAAGATTGATGTTTCCTTGATCCGCGTCGCTTAAAAGATACGCCAATCCGCACAATTCGGGCGAAGCGTTGTCGCCAATCCAAATCATTGCCAGGTCGGCACCGAGATTGCCGCGCAATTTCTTGATGCGCGAAAAATCGCCGACATCGTCGCGCATGTCCTCGAGAACGTTTTCCATCGTCCGCGTGTCTTCGTCGTAATCGACGTAGCCCATACCGGCGAGTTCGATGGTGACGTTGGTTTGCGAATTGGCGAGGGCCGTGTTGGTGTAGGCAACCGCCAGCGCGACGGCGGCGCGGACATCGACCTGGGTCGCCGCAGCGTCGGGTGTGTAGACGACGAGAAGCCTAACCGTGACCGGATCGCCAACCGCTTGCGGTTTCTCGGCTGCTTTGGCCTTGGACGCCGCGCCCGAAGAGGCCGCAGGTGGGACGGACATCTCTAGCGGCGCGATGGTGGGTTTGATGGCGTCGTTTTCCAGTCGCGGCCGCGTGGCCTCGTCGAACTCGAACACACGATGTGCGCCGTTGGCGCCGGGCTGAATACGGAACGTCCGCGCACCTTCGCGAACGACGCCCGTGATCTGATCGCCGTTCACGACCAGGGTCGCTTCGCCGCCGCCGATCACGGTTCCGCGCCAAACCGTGTACCCCATGCCGTCGGTCGTGCTGTCGAGTTTCACAACACGCGGGTTGGCGTCGTCGAACATGTTGAACAGATGGGCGACGGGCGTGCCGATCAGCTGACCATTGCCGTCGACGCGCAAATCGCCGGCGGCCAGCAAAGATTCGATATATTCCGGCGAGAGATCCACCGAACGGGCGCGAGCCACACCGCGCGTGATGGCAACCTGGGATTCTGCGCCGCTACCGGCAGCTGTCGCCGCAATCAGCCCCGTCCCGGATGCATTCGGAAGCGCCGCGAGTTGCGACTTCAGAGCGAAAATCTGGTCGGGGGTCGGCGCAGCGGACTGCGCCCAAGCATCATGCGACGCAAACGACACCAACACGCCGAATAAGCCGACGCGCACAACCTTCGCAAACGACAACATGACACGCTCCACACCAGTAAATTCGTGCTCGATCTTTGTCAGCGAAGATCTCACGAACGCCGCCCGAGTATAGTTTTGGGCCTTCGCGATTTGCAACTAATCGTGGAAAGCGCGGCTGCCATATTTATGAAATCCGCGAAAATTTCTCACGGCGGAAAAAAGAAAAGCGGCCCACCATGGGGCCGCTTTTCCACTCATAAACCGCGGAGTTTTGATTAGTTGCGCGCTTTGTCCACCAGCTTCTTGTCCTTCAGCCACGGCATCATGGCGCGAAGCTTCTGGCCCACGTCTTCGATCGGATGTTCGGCCCACAGGCGGCGGGTCGCCTTGAAGCTCGGCTGGCCGGCTTTGCATTCCGTCATCCAGTTCGACACGAACTTGCCGGTTTGGATATCGCGCAAAACTTTCTTCATTTCCTTCTTGGTCTCGTCGGTGACGATGCGCGGACCGGTGACGTAATCACCGTACTCGGCCGTGTTCGAGATCG
>JAGREB010000320.1 GCA_020446775.1 Paracoccaceae bacterium | reverse complement strand
CTGATGCTGTTCGCCCTGGCGATGGTGTGGGAAAGCGGCCACCGGTTAGTTGCCCCAGTCGCCATCGCCTTCGACCAGGCGATCGTCGTCGCGATCATTGGACTGGTGGTGAACGGGATCAGCGCGGTGATCCTGAAGCCGGAAAGCCATCATCACGACAGCCATCACGGTCATGCCCACGGTCATACCCACCGGCATACCCAAGATCGAGCCCATGACCATGCTCATGATCACGCTCATGATGACGATCACAATTTGAAGGCCGCGTATCTGCACGTTATCGCCGATGCCCTAACGTCGATTTTGGCAATCGCCGCGCTGATTTCAGGAAAATACCTGGGTTGGTCCTGGATGGACCCGGTGATGGGACTGGTTGGCGCGGCGGTCATCATCCGCTGGTCGTGGGGACTGGTCGGCCAAACCAGCGGTGTTTTGCTCGATCATCAAGCGCCGGATCAAATCATCGAAGCCGTGCGTGCCGCGATCGAAAACGGGTCGACCGACAAGGTGACGGATTTGCACGTTTGGTCAATCGCGCCGGGTAAGTGGGCTGGCGCGGTGGCGGTGATCAGCGACGACCCGCAGGCGCCGGCTCATTACAAGTCATTGGTGGCAAGCCGCGTTCAAGTGGATCACTTGACGGTCGAAGTTCACCCTTGTCCCGACGCACTTTCGCGTAACGCGGCGCCGGGTTCTTAAACGACCGGGTAGCGCGCGTAACGGCGTGCGGCCCATAAGGTCAGCACGACGAAACCGATGACCATGAAGGCGAGCGGTCCGACCGCCGCATTGCGCGCCTCGGAGTCCGGCGGCGCGACATAGGCAAAGCCTGGGATCGCATCGAAATCCGCCGCCTTCATGCGCTGGCCCTTGATGATGCGCGACACGAAAAAGCCGCTCCAACGCTCGTGGAATTCGAGGACCTGCTGCGTGAAATCCGCAAACCGCCGATTGCCGGTGCCCGCAAGCGCGTTGAGTGCCTCTTGCGCGGCGATGGCCGGCGAGGTGTATTGCAACAGGCCGACAACCCGTTCGCGCGATTGTGCCTGCTGTGCGAACTGATCCAGGATCGGTTCGATTGCCTTTTCGACGGCGGCGTTGGTGGCCAGCACTTGGAGGTAGAAGTCGTCGGGGTTCGCCCCGGCGCCGGCCAATTCGGGGTGATCGAATAGGTACGCATCGCGCGCCGAAGCCGCCTCTTTATCGGCTTCTTCGGTGGCCTCGCGCATTTCGGTCGTGAGCGCCACCCGCGACGGCGCGGGATACAACATGGTTGCCGCGACATTGACGAACGACGGCAGCACCACAACGAAAATCAGCCAGATATTGGCAAGGACGACGCCGTTGGTGACCGACGGCCAGTTGAACGCATTGATGAGCAGCCCCAGCGCGAACCAGAAAAACGCATAAGCCGCGACCACCGCGAACAGGGCCAACAGCTGGATGATTACGGACGGCGCGGTGATGTCCGCCCCGACGATAGCGCCCGCCACGAACACCAAAACCAACAGCACGGCCAGGATCATCCAGGCGCGCGCGGAAATCTTGGCCAGAATCAAACTCCGGAGCCTGACGCCTTGCGCCGCGACCAGCCCCAGGGTTCCGCCCTCCTTTTCGCGCGACATCAGGTCGAAACTGACCGCGATAATCAGGATCGGCAGAACGAAAATAAACACGAACGCCGCATCGAAACTGCCGAGGACTTGCGTGACGGGATTTTGGATTTCCGACGCATTGAGAAACGTGTGCGCGGGTTGCGCGGTGACGCGGTAGTAGGACGGCTGTACGTCGCTTTGACCAACCGACAAGGCGGCCAATGGACCGAATTGCTGCACGGCGTAGTGCCCAAGGATCGATAGACCGACATTGCCGGGGCTCGTTACCGAGGGTGGATCGCCTGCCGGGCTGGCTTCGTATCGCGCAGCACCGGCCTTCATGCCTTGCTGCAAGGTCGCTTCATCTTGATTGAGACGGGCCGTCACCTCGGCCATCTGCTCGAAGCGCGCTGCGCCATTGGCCGCCGCCAGGACCGTCAACAGGATCAGAAGCCCGATGATCCCCCACCAGGTGCGGTTCCCGGCAAGGCCTTTGATTTCTTGTGTAAGAACGGTTGAAAACATTACGAGACCATGCCGATCAGGAAACCATGACTTTCAACCGGCGCACGGCCAGAACCGCCGCAACGACGGAACCCGCGAGCCACAACAGCATGACGACGAAACTGGGCCCCAAGCGCGCGAGGGTCGACGCGAACGCTTCGTTCTGGAAGCGAAACGTCCCGACTTTGGTCCACAACTCCGGTCCGGCGCGATATTCGGGATTGGCGCCGGTCGAGTTGACGGTCATCGACTGATTCATGGTGTCGATCATGCCGCGGCGAAACGCCTCGGCCTGTTCGACGAACTGCTCATGTTGCGCGAGCGAAGTTCCCGCCAGTTCCATCGACGCCATTTGCACCGCGAGGCGCGGCGAGACGGTGCTGAACCCCTGAATCGTCCCGAGCTGCTTGGCCATGGCTTCGAACAGTTTTCCGAAATGCTTGTCGAACACCAGGTTGCCCATTTGCTCCTGCAAATTGAGCACGATGCCCTGGAAATTGATCGGCAACTTCTCGACCGCATCGACTTTGTAAAGGCGCAAGGTGGCCTGGCGGCGCTCATCGATGAGTTGGCTGACCGGCTTCTCGCCGATGCCGTTTTCCATGTCGCTGGCAATGGCCTTTTGAAATTCGGTGGCCGGCGGCGTTTGAGTCGTGAGCCTCGCGATATCGGACGCGGCCTTGGGCAATGCCACGCTCGATACCGCCCAGAACGCGACCATGACCACCAGCGTCGTCCGCGCCGAATCCGACACCGCCGATACCGCAAGGGTCAGGAACAGGAAAACAAAACCATAAAGAATGTACACGACGGCAATGGCAATCCCGTTCGGCAGGAATGCCGCGCCACCCGGAGCCAGCGCAAGGGCGATCAAGCCGAGCACAATGATCGGCCCGACGAACAA
>JAGREB010000319.1 GCA_020446775.1 Paracoccaceae bacterium | reverse complement strand
GCCATGTTGTCGGGCACCAGCATGTCGGTAAGACCCGAGCCATAATCGTGGTACAGCGCGTCTTTGCGCATGGTGATCGCGGTTATCTCGCAGACCGGCGCTGCGACCTGTGGTCCGGAATACCCGGTGTACTCACCGAAAGGACCGTCCGCTTCGAACATTTCTTTCGGGACATAACCTTCGATCACGATTTCGGCGTCGGCCGGAACCATGATCTTGTCGCCGAAGGTGCGGCTTGGGACGATCCTCAGCGCTTCGCCGATCAAGCCGCCGCACGCGGACCAGTGGCTTTCCGGATAGCTGAGCTTTGCCTGCGTGCCCATCAGCACGGCGGGATGATGGCCGATCCAAAATGCGATCGGGCAGGCTTCGCCGCGCGCCCAGAACTTTCGCATGTTCCGGTTGTTGTGCGAGGCCGGGTAGGGATAGTAGCTCATCCGTTTCGGCCCCTTGATCCAGCAACGCTGGATCGCGGTGTTATCGACACCGGTGTCCAGGTCGTAGGTCGTCGCATGCGCCGCGGTCAGATAGGGGCCGACGTCGTAACTATGCTGTTTAAGCGCCGGCAAAGCGGTTAGGTCCGCCTTGTTCCCTTCGAGGACAATCTCCTGGACCGGGGCGTCCTTCGCGGCGACGATTTTCGGTGCGAGCGGATTGCCGGTTTTCTTGGCGTAGATTGCCGCCGCGGCCCGGTGATCGTTGATCCCAAGGGCCTTGGCCACCAAAGCGCGGCTGGCGGTCAAATTGCAGACGACCGGGAAGGCGCTCGGTTTGCCGTTTGCCAGGGTCGGGCGATCGACCACGACGATTGGACGCCGCCCTTGTTTTTCCAAGGCGTATTGGAGGGCGGTGATTTCATGCTGCGTCGACAGGGGTTTGCCCGGTCGAAACACGGCCTCTTTTTCACTCGCCAAATACGTCCGCAAATCAAGAATTGTGGCCGCTCCCCGAAAGCCATTCGCGGGCGTTCGGCCCGTTCTTTACTAAAAGGCATATAATTATACCTTTTGCGTTGGGTCAACCGGGATTGGGCGGCCTTTTTCGCTTGGCGAATATTCCCGCCTTGATTCGCGTGATCTCTCAGGTGTTGAATCGATAGGTTTGAAAAAATTGATTTTTTCACTATTCGCGGGAGGGGAAAATGTTGAACCGGCGGGAAATGTTTGGAGCGACTGCGGTCGCTGCGGCTGGGGCCGGGGTTGCCCCAGCGGAGGCCAAAACGCCGACCCAAGACCCGGCGCCACAAGATCCTACACCGCAAACCGGCAAAGCGTTCGCGGCGCTCACTGAGTCTAACCCCCTCGACGCCAAAATTACGGCCTTCAACACCGTATCACCTGACGTCGAGGCCAGTATTCGTTTTTATCGCGATGTGATTGGCATGACCCTCGTCGACGACACGACGCTTGGGCGCGATATCTCCTCCGCGCCGGGCATCG
Source organism: Paracoccaceae bacterium (assembly GCA_020446775.1). Classification (GTDB taxonomy): domain Bacteria; phylum Pseudomonadota; class Alphaproteobacteria; order Rhodospirillales; family Rhodospirillaceae; genus VGEM01. The sequence continues at coordinate 7,692 of JAGREB010000319.1, read as the reverse complement.
GCAAGGCCGGCCGGCGAATGGCGACCTTGGCAATGCCCAGTACCGGCCGCGCCATGGTGCGCGTCTTCGAAGCCCCTGCCAACGCCGCGCCGAACCGTCCACGCCCGACGTCCGGCCCCAACGATCCGGGTCTCATGGTGATGGAAGGCGGCGCGCGCGATCCGGCCGAGGCCTACCACGCCTTGGCGAGCGTCGGCACACCGATGATTTCGCCGCCGCGGTACTATTGGTTCCGCAACATCATGTGGGGCCGTGACATCGACGTTATGAGTTTTGCGCCCTTCGGCCCCGGCGGCGAACAGATGTTCATCACCTGCAACATCCGTGGCGACCGCCCGGATTGGCAGGCCGACGGTGTGTTCTCGGGCTTCTCGAACGCCGCCATCACCAGCTTGGATCAGCGGCCGGCGGACGCGTTCTACGAACAAGCCCTGGGCTTGGTCCGTACCTCGCAAATGGAATGCTATCAGAAGAACTGCAATCAGCTGATCGGCGCGCCCGACGACGCCTACTACCTGTGGGGCAACATCGGTTCCGGAGTGAGTATCGAGATTTGGGAAATGAAGACCAATTCCGGAACGATGTACCCAACGTCGCTGGACCGGACCGGGCTTGCGATGTTGACCATGCGGGTTAACGATTTGGACAAGTGCAAGGCCATGTGCAAGGCCGCCGGAATCAAACCGGTCGGCGAGGGGGCTTTGCCCGCGCCAGGAAAGGGTGAGCAGAAAGCCATTTTCCTGCGGGGCGCGGTGGGTGAACTCTTGGAAATCGTTCAGGCGTAAGCGGTCTTCAATCCGGTATTACTTCAAACGGGCATTAAAGGTCTTGAAACCGTTCCCACGCACGGTGTCAGGGCTTAAAAAGGGTGCAATGCGCGGTCAAACTGCAAACGGAAATAAGGGAACACGGCGGAATGGCGTCCAATAATCGTCTGATCGTCGGGATCAGCGGCGCGTCCGGCATCGTCTACGGCATTCGCGTGCTCGAAGCGCTCAAGGCTGCGGGCGTGGAAACACACTTGGTCATGTCAAAGGCCGCCGAATTGACGCTGGCCTATGAAACCGACGTCAAGGTCAAGGACGTCAAGGCATTGGCGTCGGTGGTCTACAATGTTTCCGACATTGGCGCGGCGATCTCGTCGGGGTCGTTCAAGACCCGTGGCATGATTATCGCGCCTTGTTCGATCCGCACGGTGTCGGAAATCGTTTCCGGCGTGACCTCGTCGTTGCTCAGCCGTTCGGCCGATGTCGTGCTCAAGGAGCGCCGCCGTTTGGTCTTGTTGGTGCGGGAAAGCCCGCTCCACACCGGCCATTTACGGACGCTCACGGCGGCCTCGGAAATGGGGGCGATCATATCTCCTCCGGTGCCTGCGTTTTACAGTTTGCCGCAAACCCTCGCGGACATGATTGACCATACCGTTGGGCGGGCGCTCGACTTGTTCGATATCGACGCCGGGTTGGTGAAACGCTGGGGCGAGCCGGGCGAAAAATCCAAATCGGGCAAACGCGGCGGCCGTGCACGGCCGCGCCGGCGCAAAAGCTAGACCGCCATGAGTGCCGCCGCTTCGCGCGCCGCCGCTCCGAACGCCACGGGCGGCAATCCACTGTGGGATTTCGCGGTGTGGGCCTACGACCGCGAAGGCGTGGCAAAGGCCTGCCTCGCGCTGCAAGACCGCTGCGGCGCCGACGTCAATATGATCATGTTTTGCTTGTGGCTGGCGTCGCGTGGCCAAAGCAACGAAGAGTTCGCACCATACCTGAACGCGGCGATCGAGTTGTCGCGCCGGTGGCAGCGCGACTTCGTCCAGCCGCTCAGGGATTGCCGCACCAACATGAAAGCCTACCTCAACGACGGCCCGGCGGATTTCAAACATCGCGCCGCCATGACCAGCTTGCGCGAACAGATTAAGCAGTGCGAACTTGACATGGAACGCCTGCAAATTGCGGCAATGTATGCGCTGGTTGAGGATACGATTCCACAGATGACGATCCCGGCCGCCGCTCAGCGCGAAACCGCCGATCGCAACGTGAAGGCCTACATGACGGAGAGTGGAGTGAAACTTGATCCGCTCGGTCAGTCGCACGTGCAGCAAATCGTGGCGGCGGTGTTCACGTAATCGGCGGAGCGGCTGCGCCTTACCAAATACCCGGTTCGCCGCGCTGATTGAAGAACATGCCGCTCTGCTCGATCGTCGCCTTGTCGATCACGTCCATGCATTGAGTGGCGCTTTCATCGACGCTGATCATGATCGGCAAGTCGATCCCGGCGGTGAAGTCGCTGCGCACGAAGCCGGGCGACAGCAAGAGTACGGTAATGCCTTTATCCTTCACCGCTTTGGCGACATTGACCATCTCCATGTTCAAGGCCGCTTTGCTGGCGCGGTAGAAATAATTGCGATAGTCGGGCCGCCGCGAAATGCTGCCGAGCGAACCCTCGGTCGAACTGATGTTGATCAGTTTCTTTTGCCCACTGGCGGCGATGTGTTCGGTGAAAGCTTCGGCGATCTTAAGCGGGCCGAGCACGTTGGTATGCATGACGGAATCAAACGCATCGTAATTCAGCTGGCCGAATACTTGATTTTCCGCACCGCCCGAGATCCCGGCGTTATTGATCAGCACGTCGATCGGCGTACCGCGCAATTTCGCCGCGAGCGTGTCGATCTGGCCGAGATCGGTAACATCGAGAGTCTCGGGGCGGACGTTGGTATGCTTGGCGGCGAGCGCTTGAAGGTCTTCGGAACGAGAAGGGTTGCGTGCGGTCGCAATGACCGTCCAGCCTCGTTCGGCGTATTTGGTGGCAAGGCCAAACCCAATTCCGCGGCTCGCGCCGGTGATCAGCACCGTCGGCAGCTTATCTTGGGCGGATGCGGCGCTGGACAAAGTAACGGCCGCGCCTGCAAGCGCGGTGCGGCGGTCGAGTGATGGGCTGGTCATGCGATTCTCTCCGGGGTAGGCGGTCCAAGCGGTTCTTTGCCGTCATTGTACCCGGTGAGGACCGCAGTGTCTTCTCCGGTTGGGCGACCCTACGTCAACCGTTCAGGACACCCATCGCAAGCGCGACATTGCGGCGTGGGCTCGGAAACGGCTGGACGTCGCTGTAACCGACGCGAAACGCGAACACACCGGTGTACTCATCGAAATTGGTCAGCTTCTTGACGGTTTCGATGGCTTCGCCGCCGCCGCCGCGGACGCGCGCCGCATCGGCCATCTCCATCACCTGATTCATCGGCTGCATTGCCAATCCGAGTGTCGTGGCTTTGAGGTGCATGCGCTGCCATAAACGGCCGGTTTCGACCAAACCGACGCGGTCCTCAATCGACGGTGCCAATATCATGCCGAACATCGGCGCCGTGGGCAGTTGCACTTCGCGCGTCATTTTCAGCCATTGTTGATGGACGTCGCCGATCATATTTTTCGGTGCCATCAAGGCGGCGCGGGTCATCAACCGCGACAAGCCGGCGTTGAGAGTTGCAACCCCGTCGGCACGGCGATTGGTGGAGGCGAGATCGTGGCGGAACCACTTGTCACTGGACGCCGTCAATTCCGCATCCGCGATGAATGCTTCGGTCGCCGCCAGGGTTGCCTTGGCGAAATTCTGGCCACTGTCTTTCTCGGCGTCGAACCAGAACATCCGCGTCGTTTCCGACGCCAATTCTTCCTCGAGTTTAGAGATCGTCTTGAGGTCGACCGCACGTTCGCGGCGATAGGCGCCGCGATTGGTGCGTCGGGATCCAATCGCGACGGCCGCCGGCGTGATCTCCTGCGCGGCACGATAAACCGTGATCCGGGCGATGCGGTCGCCGTTGAAGCCGTCGGGGAACATATTGAGCAGCGGTGAAAGGCCGATGGCTTTGGCGCCGATCAACGAATTTTCCAGGCAGCAACCCATCCCGATTAGCATTTCGCGCTTGAACGGATCGATCGCGCCAAGCCAGCGCTCCTGGTCGATCATCAAATCGATGATGTTGCCGTTGATCGTGAATTTCCACGGCTGCGAGTTGTGCGGGCTTGCCGCGAGAATACCCGCTTCCAAGATTCCGGCGGGGTCGGCTTCGCTTTCGCGCGGTACGGGCTTTGCCCCGGAATCGGCGCCATCGGCAGGGGTAGTACCGACGCGGCCTTGCCATTGGCGCCAAGGCGTGAACGCCGGCCCCGCGGTGACGTCGCCAAGGGCTCCGGTTTGGACGCCACGCGCGGCCACGCCTGCAACGCCGATGCCGACCAAACCGGTGAACGAAAGGCCGATCGTTTTGAGGACGGAGCGCCGTTTCTTGCCGCGCTTGGCTTTTACGGGCTTTTTCGGCTTATCGTCGTCGTCATCGTCGTCAAGCGATGAAAATCTGCGGTTTGCCACACCGACCCCATTGACCTGTTAGTTACGACTCGCAACGAAAAATAAGGCAATCGGTGCTGCGAGTAAATCGGCTATTCCCGGAATTTGATGTTCTCGAACGCGATTCCATTCGAGCGCGTGTGAACATTCTCAAGCCTATCCGAGACTACCAACAGCTGGTTGAAATCGACCAGCCAAAGGGCCGGGGCCAGATCGTGCAGCCGGGCCATGATCTCCTGCAACATTTTTTCGCGTTTTCCAGAATCCATTTCCTGGTTGCTTGCGACGATCAACGGCACCAGTTCTTCGTCGCAGAAAAACTTTGCCGTCTTGAGGCACGAAAAATACTCAATCGGACGGATTACATCCTGGAACGGCGTGCTGTTCCAGGTCAGCGAAAACGCGTCGGCGTCGCCCCAATCGCCCGACATGTAGTTGCGTAGCCATCCCGCGAATGTATTCGCGCGCAACTCGACTTTGACTCCGACTTTGTCCAGGTCTTGCGCCATCTTCTGGTAAACGGTCGTGTCCGACATACCGAGGTTGGTCAGCGCCTCGATCTTTATCGAGAATCCATTCGGGTATCCCGCTTCGGCCAATAGCTTTTTGGCTTTCTCCGGATCGTAAGGGTAGGGCTTGAGGTCGGGATTGTATCCGAACGTTTCGGGAGTAGCCCCTTGGGATGCGACTCTCGTGGTATTGGCAAGGATCGCCGCAACGATCCCTTCCTTGTCGACCGCGTAATTGAGGGCTTGGCGCACGCGCACATCCTTGAGCGGGGCATCGTCCGGTCGCACGGTGCGGAACGCGATACTCATCACTACGGCATTGGGTTCGTATTGCGCATGAAAACCCTGGCCGTCGAGCAATTCTCCATCCTCGGGATTCAAGCCGATCGCGAGATCGATCTGATCGGCCATGAGCGCTTGGCTACGCGCGGCGGTATCCATGATATTGACGAGTTCAAGGCGGGTGACGTCCCGCGATGGACGCCACGATCCGGGAAAGGCTTCCATGACGACGCGTCCGCTCGTGCGTCCCCAGTCCTTGAGAATGAAAGGTCCGGTTCCAACCGGCGCTAATCCGAAACCGTCGGGTCCCAATTCTTTCCAGGCGCCGGGTTCGACGATCATGACGATATTCAGGCGCTTGGGCAGGATCGCATCGGGCTCAACCGTCGTGACTTCAACGGTCATGGGATCGACTGCCCGAACGCTTTCGATGATCCGCATTTCACCGGCGGTCAACCACCGCGCGCCGTCGTCGCTTTTCAAGTAGTCGATCACCGCGACAACATCATCGGCGTCAAAGTCGGTCCCGTTCTGATATTTGACGCCGGGGCGCAAATGAAAGACCCACTTTCGCGGCTCCACATTTTCCCATGACACTGCAAGGCCCGGCCGCACGCTGCCGTCGGACCCGAGCATCGTCAGGCCGTCGAACATGGACGCCCAAGTCAGGCTCGCCGGCGGGCCGACGGCAGAAAATGGATTCCCCAAGGTCGGTGGTGCCTGGGTTCCGCCAATCCGAACCGTTTTCGCTTCGACGGCGGAAAAGCCGACGGAGATCAAGGCGATGGCAGAGACCAAAACCGCTGAAAACAAGCGTTCGCGCATCGATATTTCCCAGGCATCGGCCTCGATCGAGGCCTCACATTAATTGACCTAACATCCTTCCCCACCGGATAGAATAGGGACAAGTTCACGTGTCCGGGATTCGGCGGATGGGGAGGGACCATGACTTTCGCGAAAATCAGAAATTCAGCGTTTGTGCTGGCGTTGACCGTGGCCGCGGCCACCGTCGCGGATGGCGTTCAACTGTTTTCTCCCGCCGCACATGCGGCGGACGCGCCGCAATTGATGCACGCGTTGGGCACGATTTCATTTCCCAATTCGGGCAACCGCACCGCGCAAGAGCCGTTCCTGATTGGTGTCAAAGCTTTGCACAATTTCCAGTTTGAAGAAGCCGCTGAGGCGTTTCGTGCCGCCCAGACCGCGGATCCGAAATTCGCACTGGCGTATTGGGGCGAGGCGATGAGCTACAATCACCCCCTATGGGCGCAGCAGGATAGCCAATCCGCACGCGCCGTATTGGCGCGGTTTGCGCCGACGGCTGAAAAACGCGCGGCATTGGCGCCGACCGCCCGCGAGCGCGGTCTATTGGCGGCTGTCGAAACTCTGTATGCCACCGACCGGCCCGAGCCCGGCGACAAACTGGCGCGAGATATCGCCTACGAAGGTGCGATGGGCCGGCTGCATCGGGATTTTCCGGACGACGACGAGATTGCAATTTTTCATGCACTGTCGTTGCTGGGAACGGTGAGGCCAGGCGATACGGGCGTGAAACGCCAGATGCAAGCTGGGGCGATTGCGCTCGATGTGTTCGGACGCAACCCGAATCATCCCGGGGCGGCGCACTTCGTCATTCATTCCTTCGACGATCCCGAGCATGCCATTCTCGCGTTGCCTGCCGCACGTGCTTACGCAGGTATCGCGCCCGATGCCCCGCACGCGTTGCACATGCCGTCGCACATTTTCGTGCAGCTCGGCATGTGGGAAGGCGTCGTTGCTTCGAACACCGTTGGGTTTAAGTCGGCGGTCGCCCTTGCCGAACGCAAGCACTTGGATCGCGGACGTGACGATTTTCATGCGCTATCGTGGTTGCAATACGGACATCAACAATTAGGCCAGTTCGATCTCGCGGCGGCCGATCTCGAAACCGGCCGGTCGATCGAGCGCGATCATCCGACGCCGCGCGTGCGCGACGGTGTGTTGTCGATGTGGGCGCGTCAAATCGTCGAAACCGAGGATTGGGCGAATGCGCCGTCGTCGTTGGAAACCGGCGACACGGCGGCCGACGCGTCGGCCCAACACGCGAACCACCGTACCGACGGCAGCAACGACTTTATTTTCGCGGTAGGTCTCGCTGCCGCGAAGCGGGGCGATTTGGCCGTCGCTCAAGCCGCGCAATCGGCGCTGAAATCGGCGAAATCGGGCACCGCCTATCGTGATGCCATTATCGATGTTGGAATATTCGAGATCGGTGCAGCGATCGCGGACAGCAAATCTCAGGCTGGCGATGCCGAAAAGCTGCTTCAAGAAGCGGTTGCGGCCGAAAGCAAGCTTGGCGCGCCGTCCGGTCCGCCGCGCCCGATGAAACCGGCCTTCGAGATGTACGGTGAATTCCTGCTTGCCCAAGGCCGGAACGCCGAGGCCGCCGAACAGTTCAAGGCGGCGCTGTCGCGCACGCCGAACCGGGCCAAATCGGTGCATGGTTTAGTACAGGCGCGACCACAAGCCGCCGCGGCAAACTGACGATTTCGATAGTTCCGGCTTGCTTGCCGGATATTCCGGCGGG
>JAGREB010000318.1 GCA_020446775.1 Paracoccaceae bacterium | reverse complement strand
ACACGTTCCTGCGGTCGCGTTGACCAGTCCGTCGGGTTGAGTAGCCAACGGATTGCGGATGCCGCCGCCCGCCGAACAATCGGGATCGATGATCGGAATGTTACGGTCGAGGCCGAACGGAATGCCGGGATCGGCCGGCGATGGCGCGAGCAGGATGTAGGCGCCCGGTTGCCCGAACGACGAAAACGCCTTGCCGGCTGTAAAGTCGCGATCCGGGGTGGGCAGCCACGAGCGCCGCAAGTAACTTGCCGCCGCCATCACGTCGAAACGTTCCCCGCCGGTCCCCGCAATCAACGACGCCATCAGATCGTGCTGCGCAGACCGGGCGGTATTCGCATAGTCGAGTTGCATCTCGACACCGCGCACATCGGACTTGGTGATGAAGTTGGCCACGCCCGCGATGGCGTCGGTGCCGTACAGCGCCGAAGCACCGTCCTTCAACACTTCGGTCCGCTGCAAAGCGATCAACGGGATCAGCGCGTTCAAATCGACAAAGGCCGAACCGTCGTCGGCGATGCCGCCCGAGACCGTTTGACGCCGCCCATTGAGGAGCACCAAAGTCGCGTTGAGCCCGAGTCCGCGCAGATTGAAGTTGGCTGTACCGACCGAAAGATTCTGCGTGAATACATCGGCGTTGAACTCGGAACCGACATTGGACGGCAGCAGACGAACGATATCCCCGCCGGCCAAATACCCGCCGGCCAAGAAGTCATCTGCGCCGATGACGGTGATCGGCGACGGGCTATCGAGGGCCGATTGGACGAAGCGGGAACCGGTAACGACCACTTCGTCGACCGGACGAACCTGCCCGGCATGGACCGGGAATGCGGCCAACAGGGCCGAAAATGCGGCGCAGATCGCGATTTTGGAGATCACAGGGTTCGTGGCGGCGGGTTTCGGGTTGCAAAGCGTGCGGGTCTCTTACGTCATCAATTCTGTCTGGGTAAAGGCTGAACAGACAAAAATTTCAGGGTATGTTTGCAGTGACCTCGTTTTGCCTCCGGTTCCATAGGAATGAAACGCGCAACGGCATTGACGGTAACGGTACTGGCGCTGTTGTTATCGGCCGCGGCATCGGCCGAAACAACTTTGCGCGTCGGCGTCAGATTGCTGCCGGCGACGCAAGCGGCACCGTTCACGTCGATCCTATTGCCCTCGGCCATCGTCAATCATGCAGTCTACGACACGTTGACCGCGATCGCGCCGGACGGATCGGTCAAACCATGGCTGGCCACGGCGTGGCGCATGAAAGATCAACAGACCTGGGAATTCGACCTGCGCGATGGAGTCGTGTTTTCGAACGGCGCGCCGTTCACCGCCGACGCCGTGGTCGACACAATCGAATTTCTTCTGTCTCCCGAAGGAGCGGGCGAGTCGGTCGGCAGCCAGATGCGCTACAACACGGTGATCGGCGCCCGCGCCCTCGATGCCGATACCGTCGAAATCACGACCACGCAACCCGACGCGATTCTTCCGTTGCATATGATGTTTCTCCGCGTGCCCGAACCCGGGGCATGGCGCGAACTTGGCGCGCAAAGATTTTCAAGCGCGCCGGTCGGCACCGGGCCATTCGTTGTAACCCGCTGGGCCGACGGCCGGGTCGACCTGATCGCCAACCGTGCGTCGTGGCGCGCGCCGAAGGTTGACCGGTTGGCATTTATCACCGTTGCCGATCAAGCGGCCCGGCTTCAGGCCTTGGCATCGGACGCGGTGGATATCGCGATCGGCCTGTCGCCGACGGACAAGCCGGTCCTCGATGACATCGGTGCGAAACTTGTTACGCATCTCAAGCCCGAAATCTCGTTTCTCGCGACCAATTCGACGGGCGATACGCCGCTGACCGACGTGCGCGTGCGCCAAGCATTGAACCATGCCGTCAACCGGCAGCAGATTATCGATGTCATCCTTGGCGGTGCGACAACACCGGCAAGTCAGATCGCCCACGATTTGAGTTTCGGATTCAATCGTACGCTCGAACCCTACGGTTACGATCCGGATCTGGCGCGAAACCTGCTTGCGGCCGCGGGACATGCCGACGGCTTCGATTTCCCGGTGGCATTGGTCGGCAACCAAAACGAACTGGATACGGTCTACCAGTTGATCGCGAGCGATTTGGCGGCAGTCGGGGTCCGCATGACGATCGTCCGAATTACCGGTGCGCAACAATTGCAGTTTCTCTATCAAGGCGGCTGGCCGACCTTGGGCTGGGCAATGACATCGAGCATGTACGATCCCTTAGGTGGGTTTCGGATCCGGTCATGCATTTGGCCGCATGCCTATCACTGCGATCCCGAGATTCTACCGTTGATCGAAGCCGCGCAGATCGCCCCGACGGCGGCGGAACGCCGGGCTCTGACCGAACAAGTCATGGCGCGCGAGCACGCGATTCCGCCTGGCATTATTCTGTGGCAAAGCCCGGGGTTCGACGGCGTTTCGCGGCACGTGCGGGGGTTTAAGGCGTCCGAAGATTTCATACCATTTCATGAAATCGAGCTGACGCCCTGAACCGCATCCTACGGCGGCAATAGAACGCTGCTCGTGGTCATCCGGCCGGTGGCGCGTCGGCCGGGATCGAATTGCCGAGATCGATCCATTCGCGCATTCCGGATTGCTCGAAATCGCTGGAGTGCTCTTTGTCCACCATGTTGCCGAGAATCTGGCTGAAGACGATCACGCGCGGCGGCGCGGCCGAATCCGATCGCAGCGGCAACATGACCGCCTCGAACGATAGCGAACGCCCCATCGATGACGCCATGTGTCCGATCTGACGCATGCCGCAGGGGTGATGCACGACCGTCTGGCAGAAATTAAGTAGTCGATCGCGATCGAACTGGGCCAACTGGTCACCGAAATATTGTCCGGTGAGATCGTGGCGCCAGCGTTGAACCAGCCCCGTGCCCATAAACCTGACGATCACGCCCTCGGGATGAATGTCGTGAATGAATGCATAAGGCATTAACTCGACCGGCGCATGGTCGAGAAAATCGGACGACGACGGAACGATCTCTCCACCCGCGACTTCGCACCATGCGTCGTAGAAATAGCGGCAGGATGGGGAATCGAATCTCGGCGGAAGACGCACGACGGTAGATCGAGGGGTGTTCACGCGAAATAACACCAATACATTTACGGGCAGCACCGAAGGGCGGTTCCCGGCAGGCCGGCCATTCCAAGCCGTCGAGACCCGCCGGTCACATCCATCGCCGCGCGTTATATTGGCCCCGGCGTTGGCCTTGTGCAACGGTGGCCGCGGGGCGGTCGCGAGCCGTTCCGCGGCGTGCTAGGTTTTCGCCGGCTCAGGGGGACGCGAATGGATATGATGATCGAGCGCGGCTTTGTGCGTGTGCGCGAGGGATTGATCCATTACCGCGCCCGTTCGCCCGAAGCCGATACCGTGGCCCGCCCGCTTTATCTGATGCATCCGTCGCCGGCGTCGGCGCGCGGTTTGGAACCGCTGATGGCGGCGATACACGGGCATGGCCTGAAACAGCGATTGATCGCACCGGATACGTTGGGCAACGGCGATTCCGCCCCGCCCGAGGGTGAAACGCCGGATATTGCCTACTTCGCCGATAGCGTGCGCCGGGTGCTGGACGGGTTGAAGATCGATAAAGCCGATATATACGGCGCGCATACCGGCGCGCGGACGGCGGCTGAATTCGCGGTGATCGCACCCGATCGAGTCGGAAAGATCGTCTTTGACGGCATTGTCGAGTACGACGACGCACTTAAAAGACAGATTCTTGATAACTACGCTCCGGAAGTGAAACCCGACGAATTCGGACGACATTTGATCTGGGCGTTCAATTTTGTCCGCGATCAGGCGTTCCATTTTCCCTATTTCATGCGCGATCCTGGGCACCGTTTGTCCGGCCGAATGCGCGCGACCGGCCAGTTGCATGAGCATGTCGTCGACGTCCTGAAGGGACTCACGACCTATCACAAGCCGTACTTGGCGGCCTTCCGCTATGAGCCGACCAAGCGTCTGCCGTTGGTGCAAGCGCCGTCGATTTTTCTCGCCGCCGATACCGAACCGCCGCATTTGCGCGCCGCCGCGGCGGGCATGGCCGCGCTGGTCCCAGGCGCCCGCGTCGTCGAAACCACGAACGGCGTCAGCGGAAAAGCCGCCGCCATCGCGGCGTTTCTGGCAAATTGAAAGATCGGGAGCGAGTCATGACCCCATCCCCGCCGCGCGGACCGCAGGATATCCGGGGGATGGTGCCGACCTTGAACAACACCGGATTCATGTCGATGCACATGAACGGCTGTGTGCAAGCCTTCGTCGATTTCGCTTCGACCTGTACAAGCGAAGTCCTCGACATGGGTTGCGCGTTTGGGATCGCGACCCATGCGGCTTTGGCTACGGGCGCGCGCGTGCTCGCCTGCGACATGGAACCGCGTCACCTCGACGCCGTGACCGAACAGACGCCGCTGGACGAACGTTCGCGCCTACGCACCCAAGCCGCCACGTTGCCGGGCGCCGAGTTTCCTGATGGTTCTTTCGGCGCAATCCTGTGTTCGCGGGTGATACATTTTCTAACCGGGCCCGACATCGAACAGTCGATCACGAAGTTTCACCGCTGGCTGGCACCCGGCGGCAAGCTGTTTCTGATTACGGACACGCCTTACAGCGGATACTGGAAGGCCCACGCCCCGATCTATGAAGAGAAAAAACGCGCCGGTGAGTTATGGCCGGGCTTTATTGCCGACACTTCGGTCTATCTTCCTGCTAGCAGCACGCGAAGCAGCGGTTTCCTCAATCCGTGCGATCCGGAAATTCTTGAACGCGTTTGCCGCGAGGCCGGATTCGTTATTGAGAGCGCTGCCTATATCGGCCGCGTAACGGAATCAGGTGCAACGCCCCTACCCGATGCGCGGGATCACGCCGCCGTGATCGCACGGAAGGATCAACCATAAGCAATCGAACGAAACACAAAACCGATGCGCCACGCCGCGTGGTTCTTGCAAGCCCGATTTCGGGACGATGGCGTTTGGGCGCGATGGCGCGCGCGCCGGGTTTCGTCTAAACAATTCCGGCGTACGGGAGAGAGTGGATCATGAGCCGGTTTGCCGTTCAGTGTGTTGTGATCGCCGCCGGATTGGGCTTGGCCGGATGCCAAAGCTTCGGCCAGGGCGTGACCCGGGCGATTATCGAAGAATCGCGTGCCGCCCCCAACGGCGATCAAACTCTGTGCGAGATCACCGGACCATCGTTCGCCGGTTTGGCCGATGCGCTTGCAGGTGGCACGGCGGAGCATCCCAAAACCGCGCGTCTGTTGATCGTCCACGGCATCGGCGAGCATTTGCCGGGTTATTCCGAACGCCAACAGCGCAACCTGGCCGCACGACTGGGTCTCGATCAGATCGACCAGCGCACCAAAGTCGTGACGATCACGCCGCCCGGGCCGGTCGCGCCCGGCACCGACCCGGCGACTTTGCGCATCAATCGTTATACCGACGGCCACGGCCGCGACTTGTTGACCTTCGAGACAACCTGGTCGCCGATCACCGCGCCCGAACGCCGCAGCTTGCTGTTCGACGGCTTCGGCGCCGCCGCCAAAACGCGCGCCGATCTCAACGCCTCGCTCAAGAGTTTCATGAATCAGCGCGCCGCCGACCCGCTGGCTTATCGCGGCGCCAAGGGCGGCATCATCCGCGATGCCGTGGTGCAATCGATCTGCTGGGCGACCGGCGGTCCGTGGTCGGCATATCCCGATGCGACCACAATTCGTTGCGACTGGTCGTCGACGACGCGCGCGGTCGTCAGCGGCGATGGTTTTGCGATCTCGAGCCATAGTCTCGGCAGCCGAATCACCATGGATGCGCTCGAAGCCCTGGGCGAACTGGAGGCCGACGTGCCGAGCGGCGGCAACCAAGCCCTGAGCGCCTTCCGCGATAAGCGCATTTCGTTTTTCATGCTGTCGAACCAATTACCGCTGCTCCAGATCGGTCATGCGCCGCCCGAGGAAGCCCGCAGCCGCACCACCTATTGCGGACCCGCCGCATCCGAGCCTGAACGCCGCTGGGCCGGAAAAGTCTCGGTGGTGGCGTTCAGCGATCCCAACGACCTTTTAAGCTATGCGATCCCGCCGGATTTCGCGGCGGCCAATCTCGACAGCCGGCTGTGCACCGAGACCACCAATGTGACAGTCAAAGTCGCCAAGGAAATCGACTTGGCGTTGACGACTTTCGCCTCGCCGGAAGCAGCACACCTGCAGTACGAGGACGATGAACGGGTTCTTGAGCTGATGGTGAACGGTTTGGGCGAGGCGCAAATCCCCGCCAGTTGTACATGGCTGCGCTACGCGCCCGTGGTTTCCGACCAGCCGGTGTCCTAGCGCTCTGGCCGGGCCCTGGCCGAGTCCGGCTGGACCGGATTAAGTGGCGGTTTGACCGCAAATTTGCCCCATTTTGACCCGAGCATCGGGCAAGATAGGACGCGGTCGCGATTCGGGCCGCGGTTCGGGTACCGAGTCGTCGCGGGAAACGCCCCGGACGCACCGGAACCGAGAGACAAGACGATAGGTTAGGAGAGCGCTTTATGTCCCAACTCGCACGAATTCTGATCGGTGCCTTCGCCGCCTTGGCGGCGGTTGTATTCATGGTCGGCGCATCGCATGCCGAGGGCGAGAACATCGGCGATACGCAGCAGTGCATCGCACTTCAGTACATCGACCGCACGCCGGTAATCGATAACCAGACGATCCTGGTCGAGATGAAAGGTAACGGCGGCTACAAGCGCATCGATCTCGTCAACCGTTGTAGCGGGTTACGCCTCCAGGATGGCTTCGCCTATGCCACCTCGATCAATCGCCTGTGCACGTCCGATCCGCTGCGCGTGATCGAGCCGGTCGGATCGATCTGCATGATCAAGCAAATCGTCACCATCGACGAAGCCGAAGCGAAAACACTTCTGGCGAAGCGCTAGTATTCCGCTTGGCGCGGGCCGCCTATTCGGGCGGACCAACGGCGTTCTGTGGGACCGGGACCGACACCGGAAAGCACCCGCCGGAACGCGCCCCTTGAAAGACGCCTATTGAGAAACGCCCGGGACTGCAAACCGGGCGTTTTTATTTCCGGCGATACCTTCATTCCGATGGCGCGCGGCCCTTCCGCCATGACCACGGCGGCCGGCCGCGACAGGGCGGGCTGGCGAAAGGCGGCCGCCAAGGTATAACGGCGCAGCCCTGAAACCAGGGTGGAAACCAGGGAGCCCCCATGGCCGAAAACGATTCCCCGCCACCGGCAAAAGCGGCCACGCCCACGAACTCACATGGGACCCTGGTGTACGCAAGTTATGGCGCCGGATGGATCGGCGGACAGGTATTTCGTGACGTCCCGGCTTTGGTGCTGCTCAGTTTCATGCTGACCGCCTTGGGCGTGCCGCCGGCCGTCGCCGGCGCGGCGATCTTCATTCCAAAGCTATGGGTGG
>JAGREB010000027.1 GCA_020446775.1 Paracoccaceae bacterium | reverse complement strand
CGCTGGGGATGCCGCTGGGGATGCCATGAACTCGGCCACGGAAGCGGCCGCCGACGCGATGGATGCCGCAGCGGACGCTGCCGCCAATGCGGCTGACGCCGCCGCCGGCATGGCCAAAGATGCGGCCAAGGCGGTCGAAGAAACGGTCAAGGATGCCGCCGAAGGAATGGACGAGCGTATGGAAATGCCGGCCATGGAAAAGCCCAAAATGGACATGCCCGCCATGGAAAAACCGGAGATGGCGAAACCCGAGTAGTCGACCTGAGTCATCATGCGACGGCGCGGGCTCCAATATGGGGTCCGCGCCGTACTTATTTGCGACTGTCTCAAGCGCCGGCGGTTTCGTCGGTGCACGAGAAGAAAGTGCGTCTGCCGATCAGTCCAGCTTCACGCTCAGCTGCACCCGGTCGTCGTCCTCGGCCAGCGCGGCGACGGTACGGAAATGATCTTCCCACGCGTCGGCAAATTCGCATAACGCCTGCAGCAACAACGCGTCGAACGTCATTTCCATCTGTTCGGCCAGCGCGGACAGCCGCGCGTCCAGATCGGCCGGCACGGTCAGGGTTTCCATCGTCTCCGGCGGGCGTGCACGCGGTTTGGCTTTTTTGGCGGCCGATTTCTTCTTGGCCGGAGCCTTCTTCGCCTTAGCGCCGCTTTTTGCTTTCGCTTTGACCTTGGTCTTCGCTTTGTTCTTCGCTTTGGTTTTTTTCTTCGCTCGTGCCATTGATCTTGTCCCTGTCGCCGCCTGCGGAATTAACGTCCCGTTTGCGCCTTCGCGGCATTGTCGCGTGCGGCCTGCAACGCGTGTATCCAGTCGCGCATTGTTGCCGCAATCGGGCGCTATCCGCTGGCGCGATCCCGACGCGATACTTAAAAGGCACCCTAGACCAAAAGCCCGGCCCGGAAAAGCATGGCGAAACAAAAGGATGATAGCGCACCGCCGGCCCGGCCACGGTCCAAGGCATCGGGCAAAACCCGTGCCGCCAAGGGCCACGCGGCTGCCAAGGGTCATGCAGCTAACAAGAGCCATGCCTCCGGCAAGACACCGCAGCCTCGGCCGCGCGCCAAGCGCGCGCTGATTTTCGCCGCGACCGCCGGGGTCTGGGCGGTGATCGCGGCGTTTTTCGTCTTGGGGTATTTCGCGCTGGATTTGCCGACCATCGATGCAAGCGTTCTCAGCCGCCGTCCCAACATCACGGTGGTCGATGCCTCCGGCGAGGAATTGGTCCGCTCGGGTGAAATCTATGGAATGGCGGTGTCGCTCGACGAACTTCCGCCGCATTTGGCCGCCGCGGTCATCTCGGTCGAAGACCGCCGTTTCTACCAGCATTCCGGCATCGATCTGCGTGGATTTGTACGCGCCATGGTCGCCAATCTACGCGCCGGCGCGGTGGTGCAAGGCGGTTCGACCATCACCCAGCAGGTTGCCAAGAACCTGTTCCTGACGCCCGAGCGAACCATTGCCCGCAAAGTCCGGGAAATGATGCTTGCGGTTTGGCTCGAGCACAAATTCACCAAAGAACAGATCCTCACGCTTTATCTCAACCGCGTGTATCTCGGCGCCGGGACATATGGCGTGGCGGCCGCGGCCGAGCGCTATTTCGGCAAGGAACCGCGCGCGCTCACGCTCTATCAATCGGCTGTCATCGCCGGCCTGCTCAAGGCGCCGTCGCGCTATAATCCCACCAATGACGCAAGCCTCGCGCGCGACCGCGCGCACGTCGTGCTGTCGACCATGGTCGACGCCGGTGCGATTACCGCCGCCGAGGCCAAAGCCGCCGAAAGCACTTCGGCCGTTGATCTCGGCAGCGCCGCCGCGACCCGCCATAACGCACGTGCGCGCTATTTCGCCGACTGGGTGATCGGCCAGGTCGAAAGCTTTGTCGGCCGGCCCGATGCCGACATCATCGTTCACACCACGCTCGATTCAGGTTTGCAGGCCGCGGCCGAACAGGCGCTGGCCAAACATCTCGACGCGTCCGGCGCGCGGCAGAATATCGGACAAGGCGCGGTGGTGGTGCTGGCGCCCGACGGCGCGGTACGGGCGATGGTCGGCGGGCGCGACTACGCCACAAGCCAGTTCAATCGCGCCGTCCAGGCATTGCGCCAGCCGGGATCGGCCTTCAAGCCATTCGTCTATCTCGCCGGACTGAAGGCCGGGTACGGACCCAACGACCTTGTCACCGACGGGCCGATCGATATTGCCGGCTGGAAACCGCAGAATTTCTCCGGAGACTATAAAGGCCCGGTCACGGTCGAGGACGCGGTCGCGGATTCGATCAACACCGTGGCGGTGCGTGTGGCGCAGTTCGCCGGTCCGCGCGCCGTCATCGACGAAGCGCACCGGCTCGGTATCACCGAGGACTTGCCCAACGATCTCTCGATTGCATTGGGTGCCGCGGAAACCACGCTGCTCGAACTGACCTCTGCCTATACCCCGTTCGCCAACGGCGGCACCGGCATCCTGCCTTATGGCATCGCCGAGATCACCGACCGGCGCGGGAAGCTTCTGTACCGGCGCAGCGGCGGCGGTGTCGGCCAAGTGGTCTCGGCCGGCAATGTCGCTACCATGAACCGGATGTTGCGCGGCGTGATCGAGCGCGGCACCGGCAAGGCCGCGGCGTTTGGTTTTCCGGCGGCCGGCAAGACCGGTACCAGCTCCGATTTTCGCGATGCTTGGTTCGTCGGCTATTCGGCCGATCTCGTGACCGGCGTGTGGGTCGGCAACGATTCAGGCGCCAGCATGAAAGGCGTCACCGGGGGCGGCGTGCCGGCCCGGATCTGGCGCGACGTGATGAGCGCGGGCCATAGCGGGCGCGCCACGCGCGAATTGCCGGGCCTTGAACAGAGCCGCGACGACAATTTTGTCAGCCGCATGTTCCGTTCGATTTTCGGGGATTGATCCCCGTCAGACGTGCATCGTCCGTTCGGCCGGTTTTGCAACCGTGTAGAATGTCGCAAGCGACAGAATCATCGCGCCCGTGATGATCGCGAATAACGGCACGGTAGTGTTGTTGAACGCTGCACCCACCAGAAACCCCGTTGCCGCGCCGGTTCCCATCTGCACGAATCCCAGCACACTCGACGCCGTGCCGGCCATGTGCGGAAACGGACCGATGGCGCCTGCCGTGGCATTGGGAAATACGAATGCGCAACTGAAGAACACAACGGCGACGGGCGCGATGACGGAGACCGGGGTCGCGATGTCCGCAAGCGCCAAACCAAGCCCCGCGATACCCGCCGCGACGCCGATCCAAACGCCCATCTCGATCATCCGCATCAACCCGAACTTGCGCGTGATGCGCCCGCCAAGCGTCCCCCCGGCCACGAACCCGAACGCGGCGAAGATAAACAGAAATCCGAAATTCTCGGGCGCGACGCCGAGCACTGTGATGACCACGAAGGCGCCGCCGGAAATAAAGCTGAACAAACCCGAATACGAAAAGGTTGTGGTCAACATGAAACCGTTGAAACCGCGATGGCGGAACAATTCGCCGATGTTGCGCGCCAACCGCGCGGGCCGCGTCGCGCCCGCATCGGGCTGACGGTTGGTCTCGGCCACCAGCCGCCACGCCAGTCCGGTCGCGACGATGCCCAAAAAGGTCAGAATCCAAAAATGGCCGCGCCAGCCGAGGGTTAAATGAACCCATCCGCCGATGATCGGCGCCACGGCGGGCGCCAGCGCCATGGCCGCGGCCATGAACGACATGACCCGGGCAGCGTCACTGCGGGAATAAAGGTCGCGCACGATTGCGCGCGCCAGTACCGGCGCGGCCGACCCGCCGACGGCTTCGACGAACCGCCAGAACAGCAGCCACCCGATGGTTGGCGCGAACGCGCACCCGACGCTTCCGGCCGCGAATACCATCAGGCCAAGTAGGATTAGCGGGCGGCGGCCAAAGCGGTCCGATAACGGCCCGTAGATCAAAGTGCCGATCGCCATCCCGGCGATGAACACGCTCAACGTCAACTGAGTGGCCGAGACCGATGCGCCCAAAGCGGTGCCGATCGAGGGCAGTGACGGCAGGTACAAGTCGGTCGAGATCGGCCCTAACGCAACCATTGCAGTAAGGAACGGGACTAGAAATATAGACTTTTGGTTGTTTTCAGGGGCCGCAGTCACCGCAAAAGCACCAGAAATTTTGTCATTTTGGACCGATTTGACCACTCTGCGGCGGATTTCGGCCCGTCATACGCCCTTTTCCGATTCGGTCAATCAACGAATTGAAATAGAAGCGGAAATTTCCCGCCTATTCACATTGGTAGCGACTCGAAAATCCACGAGGTGATTGCGTTTCGGTTTGTTTATGGCTGTGGAACCCCCTGGAATCGCTAATTTTATGACGATTTACGGAATCCCAAGAAATTTAATTTTTGTTGCTGCGCGAGTCCGTCTCCGAATAATCGGCCCCGGACGCGCTGCCGCCGGGGAGAAGGCGGCACAAACAGCAGCCGGACGACAAAGAAATCGCCGGCGCGAGTAAGAAGGACCTCGAAGAAGGTCACGCGGTCACCAGGAACCGGTTGGCGTAACGCCGGTCAGGGACAGGGTCTGGGAGCGAAACAACGGCGACGGCGCTGCGCGTTTGTGCGTGTGCGTGGTCTCGCCGCCGGTGCGAAGCGAATGGAGTTTGACTTGACCAAGATAAAATTCTGGCCGAAGGCGCGCGCCGCCGTCCGATTGTCCGCCAAGACCGTCATCAACGCCGTATTTGCGGCGGTGCTGTCGGCTGCGCCGCTATCCGCGGTCCAAGCCATGGACCTTCCCGAAGATCTCAACATCGATCTCGACAGCCTCGTCGTGTCCAAGGATGAGTTGGTCTGTCTGGCCCTCAACGACTATTGGGAAGCGCGCTCGGAAGTTACCGCCGGGCGCATCGCCGTCGCCAAGGTCGTGCTCAATCGCGCCATGGACCGCCGGTTTCCGTCCAACATTTGCGACATTGTCAAGCAGACCCGTTCAGGCAAGCTCAACCGGTGCCAGTTCTCTTGGTACTGCGACGGCAAAACCGACACGCCTTATAATCCGGTGCAGTGGCGCAACTCGCTCAAGATTGCCGCCGCCGTATTGCAGCGCGATTCGTCGTTCGTCGATCCGACCGACGGGGCGTTGTGGTATCACGCCGACTTCGTCCAGCCGTCCTGGGCGTTGGGTTACGAATCGACCACCGTGATCGGCACGCACGTATTTTATCGCGAGCCGTCCCGCACTCGCCGCGCCAACGCGCGCGTCCCCTTCGTCGAGCGGCTCAATGCGTTTGCCGAATGGCGCATCGCGCGCGACGAACAGCGCATGCGCACGGTTGCATTGCGCTAAGAGGGTATTGCGCTAAGAGCGCATCGCGCTAGGCGCGCGGTCGCTCTGCGCTAAAGCGCCATTTGGATTTCATCTCTTTTCCTAGACGACGACGCGGTGAAGCGCCGCGCCGTTGCGCTTGAGCCACGCGCGCGCGTTCTCGCGGCCGGGACACAATTCCGCGACCGTGCGCCAGAACGCCGGCGAATGATCGAGATGCTTCAAGTGCGAGACTTCGTGTGCCACCACGTATCGCGCCACATCGGCCGGCGCCAGGATCAGCCGCCAACTGAGCGAAATCTCACCCTTGGCATTGCAGCTCCCCCAGCGCGACCGGGTATCGCGCACGCCGACGCGCGCCACTTTGCGTTCGATGACGGCCGCGAACTCGCGCGCGATCTGCGTTAGTTCACGCCGCGCCTCGGCTTTCAGCCAATCGCGCACCCGGCGCGCCAAATGTTCGGCCCGGCCGCTGACGTAAAGAATATCTCCCTCGCGCCACACTCCGGCCCGGCTTTGGCCGGCATGGCGAACCGTTACCGCTTCACCGAACAGCGAAATCGTCATTCCATCGGCGACGGATGTTTCGCCCGGCAGCGCGTCGAGTTGTGCTGCGTGTTTGGCGATCCAGCTTTTCTTTTCGGCAACGAACGCCGCGATAAACTTTTCCGAGGCGCGGCGCGGGCGCACCAGCACAATGACCCCGGCCTGCGAGTCGACCCGCAAACTGACCCGGCGCGCGCGCGGGTGGCTGCGAACCGAAAGCCGCGCCGCTAAGTCGCTGCCGAGAATTTCACTCAGCCAGTCGGGCGTGAGCCAATCCGGTTTGGACGAGTTCAGAAACCAGGCCATTTGACGATGTGTTGGGGCAGCGGCCCGGCGTCACGCTCGGAGATGACGCGCCCGCGCACCGAAATCCGCGCGGCATGCATCTTTTCAGAAGACCCCGTTTGCAACGGATGCCAGTCGGGCAAATCCTTGCCCTCGTTTAGCAATCGATATGCGCAGGTTGCCGGCAGCCAATCGATTTCGGCCACTGTTGTCGGCGTCAGGACCACGCAATCGGGCACCAGGCGTTTCCGTCGTTCATAATTTCCACACCGGCAGGACTCGAGGTCGAGTAACCGGCAGGCGACCTCCGTCACCGAAACGCGGCCATTGGCATGCCGCACTTTATGCACGCAGCACTTACCGCAGCCGTCGCACAGGCTTTCCCACTCGGCTTCGGTCATTTCGGCCAATGATTTGCGCCGCCAGAACGGGCCTTGCGAATCTTGACGCTGATCCTTCGGGCTTTGTGACATGAACCGCATTTAGCCGTGAGTGTCAGCGGTTAGTATAGCTTGTTTCCTGACGCACGCGCGCGGCCAACTCTTGAGCGGTTGTTTTCGGGCTGAAATGGGTGATGTAACGGCCGTCGGGGCCCATGAAGTAAACGTAGCCCGAGTGTTCCATCATGTAGTCGTCGCCCGTGTCGCCTTCGGCCTTGGCGGCGCGCCGGTAGAACACGCGATAGCCGTTGGCGGCCTGTTTGATCGCGTCCGCGCTGCCGGTCAGGGCGACGATGCGCGGATCGAAATTCATGACGTATTCGCCCATGATTTCGGGCGTGTCGCGTTCCGGATCGACGGAGATGAAAATGGGGACCACGTTCTCGAGCATCGGCCCGCCAATGGCATAGGCATCGGCAATCATGCGCAGCGTCAACGGACAGACATCCGGACAGTGCGTGAAGCCGAAGAACACCAGCATGTATTTGCCGCGGAAATCCAAGTCGGACACGGCCGCGCCGTTTTGGTCGATCAGGTTGAACGGACCGCCAATCGCGGCCTCGCCCTCTACGGCGCGGACCTGCATCGGCTCGGGCCGGATGCCCGGAATATAAAGCGCGAGAACCGTCAACATGCCGAGCACCATGACGGCGCCGATAATCATTGTGCGCCGGTTCACGGCAGTCTCCTTGGTGCGAGCGCCGTCATTTCAGCGCTGCCGCGCGGCGCGCGATTTCCGCGGCAAGCGGGCTGTTCGGCGGTGTTGTGGCCATGGCGGCATCGAGCGTCGCGCGCGCTTTGGCCACGTCGCCCGCCTTGGCCTCGCCGACGCCGCGAATCAATAACGCCTCGGCGCTGTTCGGACTGATGCGCAATATATCCTCGGCGGCGGATTTCAGGTCGTCCGGCAAGGGGCCCGGCGCATCCAGATCGGTGTCGCTCCACACGGCGGCCAAATACTGTTGCTTAGGTTCCAGTTCGCCGGGTTTGAGACTGACCGCCTGCTTGAAGGCGTCGCGCGCACCGTCGGCATTTCGCAAGACCATGTAGGACCGGCCCAGCATCATCCATCCATTGTAGTCGTCCGGTTCATTGGCCAGCCGTCCCGCGAGGCTGCCGACCATGGCCTGAATCATTTCCATGTTCTCGCCCGAGAATTGGCCGCGCAACGCGCTGACGTCGGGCGAGGTAATGTCGTCGGGATCGCTTGGCGGTACTGCATCGGCCGGCCGCGAAGCAGCCGCAGCTTGTTGGCCTTCGTTCATGTTGACGTTCGTGTTGGTGTTCGCGTTGGCGGGCGCGCTGGCGGGCGTGCTCAGGGGCGCACTCAGGGGCGCATCGTCGAGCGGATGATGGGGCTCGACCGTCATCGGCATGATTGCGGTTGCCTGGGCGACCTCGAACATTTGATTGCGCACCATCTCGAGCCACGGCGCATCCTGTGGCGCGCTCGCGGTCAAGTCGCGCCAGATGGCAATGGCTTGGCGTGCGTCGCCATGCTGCGCCGCCGCCATGCCGATGTAGAACCTCGCGCGAGGCTCGTCACGGTCGGTATTGAGGGCCGCGAAAAACGCATCGAGCGCCGCATCGGTGACTTCGCCGTTCGACGTCGCTGTAACCATCTCACCGTAGTCCGACAAAATGTCGGCCGATCTGACGCCCAGGTCGATGACGCGCCGGTAGGCGTCGCGTGCTTTGGAATATTGCTCAAGTTGCCGGTAACTGCGTCCCAGCAACGCCCATCCTTCGGCGTCGTCGGGGTTCTGCTGCATGCGCTCGGCCAACTTGGCGACCATCGCCGTCATTTCGGTGTCGCCGTGTTCGCCGTCGGCCGTGGCGATGCGCGCCGCCGCCGGGGCATCGGGCAAGGTCGGCGAACCGAGCGCGAAATAAATACCGAGCGCAGTGAACGGCACGACCACTGCCAAAGCGGCGGTAGTTCCGGCGCGCAAGCCCGGGCCGTCGGCGTGTTCCTTAATGGCGGAGCGCTTGGACGCTGCCAGCAGACGGCGTTGGATTTCGATTTTTGCCGCTTCGGCTTCGGTTTCGTTCAGCGTCCCGCGCGCGACCTCACGCTCGACTTCGGCCAGTTGATCCTTGAATACCGCCATGTCGGCGTCTGAGCCGTCGATGGCGTCGCTGCCGGCCACCAGCGGCCAGATCAACGCGGTGATGGCGATCAAGGTCAGAACGGCGCAGATCGCCCAAATCATGACGGACGCTCCGGCGGCGCGGTACCCGACAGGGCCGCAAGTTCCTTTTGCTCCGCGTCGCTCAAGGGGGCGACTGTAGGGGCGTGATCGCTAGCTTTACGGACGCGACGCAAGACCGCCGCCGCACCGGCGCCGAACAACAACAACGGGCCCAGCCACAGGACTATCGTTTCGCCGTTGAAGCGCGGCTTCAGCAGGACGAAATCGCCGTAACGCGCGACCATGTAATCGAGAACTTCTTGGTTACTGTCCCCGGCGGCAATGCGTTCGCGCACCAGCATGCGCATGTCCTTGGCCAGCTCGGCATTGGACTCATCGATGGTCTCGTTCTGGCAAACCACACACCGCAAGGCCTGACTGACGTCGCGGGCGCGGGCTTCCAATGCCGGGTCGGCCAGCCGTTCGTTGGGTTCGACAGCCATGGCGTTGACCGCGAACAGCGCGACGAATGCGAGCGCGACGACGTTCATGGCTTTGCCGCTTCTTGTTCCAGCTGCGCGATCATCGGCTGCAAGGTCGACGACCAGACTTCGGGCGTAATCGGTCCGATGTATTTGTACCGAATGACTCCGTTGGCATCGACGAGGAAGCTCTCGGGCGCGCCGGTCACTCCTAAAGCAATGGCCGTATGGCTGCGCGGGTCGAGACCGATACGAGCGTACGGATCGCCGTGCCGCGCCAACCAGGCATTCGCCGCCTCGGGGGTGTCGCGCCAATCGATGCCGTGAATCGGCACCGCGCCGCTCTTTTCGATTTCGACCAACATGGGGTGCTCGGCAAGGCAGGCCACGCACCACGACCCCCACACGTTGACCAGCGAGACTTGGCCCTTGAGGTCGGCGGTCGCCAAGCCGTCATCGGGCATGGTTTTGAAACGGCCGGGGAGCGCCGCCAAATCCATGTCCGGCATGGGCGTGTCGAGCAGAACCGATTTCAGCAGGCGCGGATCTTCGCCGCCGGCCACATCGAGCAGGCGCTTGCCGAAGACCGCGATCAGAATCAGCACCACGGCCAATGGCAGCAAGAAAACGAAACGAGACTTAACCGCCATCGATTTACTCGGCAGGAACCGCATGGGACGGAATCGCAGCGGCCCTGCGTGGCGCGCCGATGCGATATCTGCGATCCGACAGCGACACCACGCCGCCTAGTCCCATCAGCAGGACGCCGTACCAGATCCAGGGCACGAACGGTTCGATGTAAACACGGGTCACGAAGGCGCCTTGGTCGCCATCCGCTTCGCCGATCACGACATAAAGGTCGGTGGTGTAGGTGGTGTAAATCGCCGCCTCGGTCGTCATTTGCGCCGGCTGATCGAAGAAGCGCCGCTCGGGTGTCATGGCCGCAACGATCGCGCCGTTTCTTGTCACGGTGTAGGTGCCTTGGACGGCGTCGTAGTTGGGGCCCTGCACGCGGCGCGCGCCGTCGAAGGTGAATGTATATCCGTAAGCTTCGATAAATTGGCCCGGTTTCAGGCTCTCGATGTGCTCTTCTTTCCAGGCGCTCGATCCGGTCACGCCCGCGATCAATACCGCAAGACCCATGTGCGCAAACGTCATCCCATATGCCGAACGCGGCAGCCCGGTCATGCGCGCCCAGGAAATGCCGTAACCGCCAAACGTACGCACGCGCGACCACCACTCGACGGCGGTGGCAAGGCCGAGCCATGCCGCAAGGCCCATGCCGCCCGCGGCCGCGAGCGCGGCAAGATCGCCTCCGTTGGTAAACCACACAACCGCGACCACGACGACGGCGACGATCAACACCGCTTGAAGGCGCTGCGCGATGCCTTTGGCGTCGCCGCGCTTCCACGGCAGGAACGGGCCGACGCCGCCCAACAGGATCAACGGGGTCATCAGCGGCACAAACACGGCATTGAAGTAGGGCGGGCCGACCGTCAGCTTGCCGAGGTCGAGGGCCTCGGCGATCAGCGGGTATAACGTGCCGAGCAGCACCGTTGCCGACGCGGTCGCCAGCAGCAGATTGTTGATCAGCAAACCGCCTTCGCGCGACACCGGCGCGAACACGCCGCCGCCTTCCATGGCCGGCGCCCTGATGGCGTAGAGCGTGAAGGATCCACCGACGGTCACCGCCAGCAGAATCAAGACGAACACGCCGCGCGTGGGATCGGAAGCGAAGGCGTGTACCGAGGTGAGAATGCCCGAGCGCACCAGGAAGGTGCCTAACAAGCTGAGTGAGAAGGTGACGATGGCCAGCAGGATGGTCCAGCTTTTCAAGGTCTCGCGTTTTTCGACCACGATCGCGGAATGCAACAGCGCGGTCCCGGTCAACCACGGAATGAAAGAGGCATTCTCGACCGGATCCCAGA
>JAGREB010000317.1 GCA_020446775.1 Paracoccaceae bacterium | reverse complement strand
GAGAATTTCGAGCACCGTATAAAGCACCGGCACGATCACAATTCCGCCGCCGACGCCGAGCATGCCGGCTAATATCCCGGCAATGGCGCCGGTGGCCAATAACCCCGCGATCAGAGCAGCGAGATAAACAGGGTCGGCCGAGGTCAGCGCATCGAGCATCTGGAAATCGAAACGTTGCGCGGGCCGGCGTCAGGCGCGGCCGGCTGAAATCAGAAGAAGTTGGGCCGCTCGGGACGATAGACGACCTTGTTGGCGCGTTCGAAGCTTTCGATCGATTCCTGCAATTCGCGCCGCCGGTTCCGTGCCGCCTGAATTTGCGTCGGCGTGATGTTGGTTTGCCCGATCTTGTCGGTTGCGATCAGGTCCTGAACACGTTCCATGAAGGATTTCAACGTCAGGGATTCGTTGAGATCGGCGCAGAAATTGATGAAATGGCTGAGGCGAATGGGTTTGGTCGGCGCCGGATGGTACACCGAAACCGCGTAAGAACCGGTGCGGCGCCCTTGGCGTTCGAGAATCGCCGCGCGGTGGTAGGTCGAAAATGGCGTGAAGACGAACGCGGTTTGGCTATCGTGCTCGACCACCAAGTCGTCGCCATTGCCGAGAACCTTGGTTGCCGCCTGGAGGACGATGTCTTCGTTGATTTCGTTGCCCTTGGCGAAGCGTTCCAGTTCAAATCCGGGATTGGGCGTGTCATCGTCGCGGCTCGAGTAGATCAGAGCCCCGTTGACGTGCAGCGAGACCCAGTAGTCGTCGTTATAGTCGCGCTCGTAATTCGAAATCTTGCGCTGCCAGAAACTTTCCCAGTCGAGCGCCCCAGGGTCGTAAAGAAGGTTTTCGTCACGGCGAAATTCGTCGATTACCACCGACGTCATCCGCATCGCGCCGGTCACGTTCTGGCCGCGGACTACAACGTTGAAGTTATCGACGGTCGTCTTAATTGGAATCATCACGCGGTTGCTGGTGATCACCAACTCGGGCGCGGGCTCGGCTTCGGTCGCGGCGAGGGGGCCGAACCGGTGGACGACCGATTTTTCGCGATAAAGCGTGATGGTGCCGAATTCGATCATGACCTTTGCATCAAACCGCGTTTACAATTTTAACGAGAGTATTTTTCCCTGTCGCTGAACCGTTGGTTTTATAGAATTAGAACGGGTGCGACACGCGACTATACTGCAAAAGGCTGCTCCGACAACGCGATTTGATATTTTAGCCGGGATTATTCGGCGCTAAGCCGTTGGAAACTCAAGGGTCGCGCGGCCGCGGCCACAACTGCCTGGAGTTCCTTGCACAAGCCCGCGAGATCGGCGCGCAGGTTTTGGAAACTTGCGCGGCGGTGAAGCGTCGCTTCGTCCATGTAAAGCGCTCGATTGATCTCGATCTGAATGGAATGGAACCCATTGGCGGGGTCGCCATAGTGCTGCGTGGTAAATCCGCCCGAGTAGGGGTTGTTCCGCAGCACCCGGTAACCCATGGCCGTCAGGGTGAGTTCGACGGCTTCGGTGATCAATGGATGGCACGATAGGCCGTTACGGTCGCCAAGCACGAAATCGATGCCGGCCGGCGCGCCGTCGCCGTCGAGCGGCAGGCCCGAGGACGGCATCGAATGGCAATCGACCAACACGCAAAAACCGAACCGGTCGCGGGTGCGGGCGACAAGCCCGCGTAACGTCTGGTGATACGGGCGGTAAAACGTCGCCAGGCGCTGTTCGACTTCGTTGAACGACAGCTTGCTGCGATAGATCTCGCGCCGTGTTGCAACGATGCGCGCCACCGTGCCCAAGCCCGCGGCGACACGGGCCGACGACGTATTGACGTAGGCCGGAAGCGGGCCGTCGAACATTTCGGGATCGAGTTCGTAGGGCTCGCGATTGACGTCGAGATAGGCGCGCGGATACAGCGCGCGCAGCAACGGCGCGCCGATACCGGTTGCGTCGCCGAACAGTTCGTCGACATAGCTATCTTCCGATTTGCGAAGCGTCGCCAACTCGAGGCTCGATTGAGCGACGAAATCGCGCGGGTAATACGATCCGGAATGCGGTGACGAAAAGACCAGTGGCGATGTCTGCTTCACCGGGGCCATGATCTCGATGGCGGCTTGAGGAACCGGCGGCGTGTGAGGAGACGGGACAGCCTTGAGATCGGGCGGGGGGGATGACATGTGCAACTTCGGTGATAAGTCGGCGCCACAGTTCGGGCAATTATCAAGGCGGTCCCGGGCGGCGGCAACCCCGTGAATCGGGCCGCGAAAAAATTTAGCCGGCCTGGCGGCGGCAAGCCGGATGCCCCGATTCCGGCGGCTTCGGCGCACCCCTTGCCATGGCCCGGGCAACTGGCTAAGAACAGCCCGTCTTGAGGGGGATTCCCTCGCCGAACAAGGGCCTTTTCGGGCCCGTCTCGGGCGCGTAGCTCAGCGGAAGAGCACTACCTTGACGAGGTTCGCTCTTGGCCGGGTAAGTACTTGGAGGCATTAATGTGCCTCCGACTGGTTGCGCTTTATTTGCGCAATTGAAGTGGTAGGGACGGTTAGCTCAGCGGAAGAGCACCGCCTTGACATGGCGGGGGTCGCAGGTTCAATCCCTGCACCGTCCACCACTTCAAACCTCCACAACACGCAAGTGCGCCGCTGGCCTGACAATCTTCAGCGGCAGCTTTCCAAAGTACGCATCGATCGCGGCAACAGCCTCGGCAAGATATTCGGGCCGATGGTGAATGTAGAACTCCGTCGCCTTTGTAGTGTCGCGCGGCTTATGGCCGAGAAACCGCGCAATCTGACTTTCTGAGACGCCTTCACGATTGAGTTGCGTCGCCATCGTGTGGCGAATGCAATAGGGCGTAACCGTCAGGCCCATGTCTGCGCCGATCCGTGCAAAGCTCTTTCCGATATCGAACACAGCAGCGCCGTTGTAGTTGACGTATGGCGAACCGTCCCAACTCCGCAACCACGGCAACAGGGTGTCTGTAATCGGCACGATTGGACGATACTTTTTGGTTTGCCGCCGACCAGGCGGATTCAATTCAATCCGCCGCTCATCAAATTTCACTTGAAACGGCGTCAACGCTCTCACGGCGTCAGGACGCGCAAGCGTATTCGCTGAAATCATGCAGAAGCGAAAGATATGCTCAATTTGCTTTGCGCGGTCTAAGAACTCTGCGAATTGATCGGGCGTGAAAATATGCTTCGGCTTGGGTTCGTTTTCTTTGATGCTCTTGATATACGGCTGGCCTTTGAGTCGCCCATTTTTCCAGGCGTGCCGCAGCGCCGCGCGAAGAATTGTCAAATGCCGGTTGGTTGTTGAATCGGCGTAGTCCCTGTCTCGCATCCAATCAACGAATTTGTCTTGACGTAATGGGGTCAGTGCGGAGACGCGCTCGGTCCCGAAATGTTCAAGTAATACGATAACTCCATAACTATTGGCCTCTGCACTCGGGATTTTGCTTCCGCGCTCCGATAACCAGTGATCAAGCAGTGCAGCAATCTGCACGTACTCGGGATCAGCATCGCGCGGTCGCGAGTTTTCTAATACGTGCTGCGCGAGCGCGGCTTCGGCATGCTCTTTGCTTTCTGTTTGAGTGCTTCGACGTCTTGTTCGCTGAGTTGCTGGGTCGTACCAGCAGATGTACCAATTTTCTGAATTGCTGATTTTTTCAAGCCAGCACCCAGCACGCCGGATTCTGGGCATGGGGAAACCTCCATTGAGTTGAGATATGTTTCGATATGATGTGGGGCGTAAAGCGCTGATCGCCCGCGGCGAAAATGACCAATCTTTCCGAGTCGCCTTTGCATCGCCAAAGCGTGACGATTCGTTCTCAACAACGTCGCCGCCTCTTCCTCAGTGAAAAGTGTTGGCGTCTCGGAGGGCATTACTTGTTGCCTTCCTCGTGAACGTCCGAATCTTTGACCGGCTTTTCTTCAAGCCTGGGGCGATCAATCTTTGTTTCCTGACCCCGGACGATGCGCCAGAACGAATCAAATTTTTCGCCCCATACATAAGCCCAACTTTTTCGAGACAACTCAGTCTCGGCGGGCATCTGTTCTTTGAAATCGATGCCGAGGATTTTTTCGTATTTCCTAATCGTCGATTGGCTGTGGATTATGTAAAGGACCTTCCAACCGCATGCTTTTCCTAGGAATAGGGCGCCTATCGCGGTTTCAAGGCTTGGCGTATAGCCACTAAATTCCTTGATTGCTTTATCAATTTTCGCGCGAAGGTCCTTGTCCGAAAGCTGCTCTGACATGGCGATTCCCTAGTTCAATGACGGCATCTCGTAGCACGATAGTGTTTCAGATGCTACTAAAAAATAGTACATCAAACACTACTCGCTTTTGAGCCTTATTTCCGAACCCGTGCGTGGCTCACTTTTCCCTCATGCCATGCTAGTACACTGCATAAATTCGGTGGGGGTATCGATGTCGAACGAGGAACTCAATCAGCGTGGATACTTAACGAACGGAAGAATTAAAGGGACTAAGTTCGGTGAGTTCGAGGAACTTAATATTGGAAGCACTAGCATTAACGAGTTGAAATCTGTCGGACTTGATATCGTCGTTCCAACAGCGATCAAATTTCCTTTTGCAAACTATAAGCCGCCTAAGAAAACCGCTTCAGTAAAGCCTGACCGCGTATTTCTTCAACGCAAGGATGGCAAGGTAAACGCTGTTGCGACCGCTGAACACAAAGCGCCCGCAAAATTACGAACGCCAAAAGAACTTCTGAAAGCGGCTGAACAAGGTCTGTTTGCGGCGGCTGCGATGGGCGCGACCCTCGCAATAACATCTGACGGCAAGCAATGGAAATACGTGGATGTCCAAAAATCTTTAGCGACTAAGAAGGTTGTCTATTTTTCGGAAAACCGTGATTTTGGACCCGCGATTCTTTCAAACATTCTCGCTGGTGACGCTGGAGTAGCGAAGGATCCTGCCCCCCTCGCTGAAAAAGTCTGGCAAACAATTTGGCATGCGACAAAAGAGGAGCCGAAACAGTGCTTGCTCACTTTCGTCGAAATATTTGTACTCAAGTTTCTATCTGACAACCTACCGTTAAAAACGCTTCCTGAAGCGTATCGTTTTTACGGCCTGCTGGCTGATCCGAAAGATTTCTTGGATCAGCATGGTGTTACAGCAATCGAATATTACGTCTCGAAGATTCGTCCCTTTATCAAGAGTCTGTTCCCGGACAATGCTGTCGCGTCTGATCCATTGATTGCGAAAACTTTTGGCCTTTCGACGGTCGTTTCAAAAACCTCTGTAATTAATGGATTTGCTTTCTTGAAGTCGTCTAGTGTCACTCTTGCGGGATTCAACCGAAATTTCTTGGATATTCTCGAAGAGTTCCAAAAATTTGGTCCATTAACGACAATCGACCCTGAATTCAAACTCCGATTGTATGAAACGTTTTTGAGACGCAGTGCTCGTCAACAAAAACTAGGCCAATTTTTTACGCCGCGAAATGTAGTGCGCCAAATGATACGAATGGCGCAATTGGAACGGCTTTCCGACGGATCAGTTGTTCTTGACCCTGCGGCTGGTGTAGGAGGATTCGTTCTTGAGCCGCTACTTCTTGTTCCATCTCTTGCGGCAAACACTACGTTTATTAAAGGACAGGCGAAGCGAAAGATTCGATTTATCGGCGTTGATGTGGATGCGAATACCCATATCTTGGCTAAAGCCAATACATTGATCCATTTTGCAGAAGTAATCCGTGATCCTGCGATTACTATCGGAGCCCTCAATCAGTTGATGGCCGAGACTTTTGTTTTGATGAATCGGAATGAAACGCTTGGCTCACTTGAAAGCCCTCCAGATAGCTGCGTCGATGTCATTTTAACCAACCCCCCGTATGTCACCAAAGGGAGCGGCATTTACAAGGAGGAGGTTAAGGAAGCTGGTATTAGTGAGAACGGGATCGATCTTCGTGACTACTATGATAGGTCCGGGCTCGGCGTAGAAGCGCTGTTTCTCCGCTATATATCGGGCGCGTTAAAACCAGGTGGGCGTGCTTACGTGATTGTTCCACTAGGATTGCTCAACAGGACTGATCCCGGCCCCAAAAAGAAAATCCTCGATGAATGCAACTTGATTGCTTCGATTTCCCTGCCTCGGAATACGTTCTTTAACACCGCTCAACTCACCTACATATTGATACTTGAGAAGCGCCACAATGCTGTTGATCCACGACCGAAGGTATTCTGCGGCATTTGCAGATCAATCGGAGAAACATTGAATTGGGAGCGTGTTGCGACTGAGGACAACGATCTTTCGGAAATTGCAGATATTTTTGTTCGCATTTCGAATGGCGATAGCTCTGGTGTTGCGACCGCGTCGCTTGTCAAATTGGTCGATTCAGATGAATTTTCCGAGAATGATAGGTGGGATGTCGCTCGATTCTGGTCTGACGACGAACTGGTTGCCCTTGGTCAGATGGAATCAGCCATATCGAGCGTAGATTTTATAGATGAAACTCAACTCGAGCTTGGAGAAATCAGTCAAGAATTGGATGTCACAAAAAAGGATTTGCAGGCACTTACTGACCTGAGTGGTTTTTTTGAACCG
>JAGREB010000316.1 GCA_020446775.1 Paracoccaceae bacterium | reverse complement strand
ATATCCGCGCCCTGCCCGGCGACGATCCGCAACGGTATGTCGACACGTTCGCGGCCCACTGCCGCGACGTGGTGTTGCCGCGTATCCGCAAGATCGCGCCCGGATGCGATATCGAATCATTGCCGCGTGCCGGCACCCCGGCGCTCAACCCCGAACCCCAATCGGAAGCCGAGCGCCTGTGCCGGATGCTGACCGGCGACAACGACACGCGCCATGTGTCCTATGCGGCCGAGGCCGGTCTGTTCCAGAAAGGCGGTCTATCGACCGTGATTTGCGGGCCGGGTTCGATTGCCCAGGCGCACCAGCCGAACGAATTCATCACGCTTGAGCAAATCGCCGCCGGCACCAAGTTTATCGGCGACCTGATCACCCACCTCAGCCGTTAGCCGCCACTCCCGATTTGCGCCACGCCAGCGCGCGCCGCTCACACGCCGCCATCCACTCCGCTTTGGCCGATTCATATTCGCCATGGTCATCCGGGTGCTCTTCGGACGCAGCGATCTTGACGGTGTTGTAGGTCAGCGCTTCGTCGGGATGCGTGCGCAGGAAATCGCGGAACGCGACACGCCGCTCGATTTCGGGCGAACCCGCCGGCGCGAACGTCACGCGGAATACACATTCGCCTGTGCGCCGGCTGATCAGATCGCACACGCGCGTGTTCTCGGTCTTGAGATCGGGCCGCCACGTATATCCCAGCTGAACCATTGAAAGCGCGGCGGCATCGACCGCCGCCAAGGATTTCACGATTACGACAATGTCGAGAATGGCCCGCGCGCTTACGGATGGAACCGCCGTCGCGCCGATATGTTCGGAGGTGACGAAATCGTCGGCAAGAACAGTCGCGATCCGCCCGGCTTCTTCGGCCGCGTGCATCGACCAATAGGGATGGTGCGGATGAAACACGACGGTTCGGGATTGGACGAGGGCCAACGGCACCGACGCAAGACTCCTTGAACGTTTCCGACAAATATTGGAGCGGGTAGAGGGAATCGAACCCTCGTCTAAAGCTTGGGAAGCTTTCGTTCTACCATTGAACTATACCCGCCGAACGCTTGCCGCCAAGACCACCCGGCCTCGCGGCGTTATCTATCGGCGGCACGTCATTAGCACACTTCCGGAGCCGAAAAAACGCGGAACACCGCTGGTTTTTCAAGGCGATGGCGACCGGTTGGGTGTCCGGCCGATGATTTCGATAATGGGATCGGATGTACCGGGGATCGAACGGGCTTCGATGCCGTAAACTTGAGCCAGGATGGCGGGCGTCAGCGCCTTGGCCGGCGCATCGTCGGCCAAAACGCGGCCGCCGTGAAGCACGATGACGCGGTCGGCCAGCCTCTGCGCCATCTGAAGATCGTGCACGGTGACAACGACGCCGACACCGCGTTTCGCCAAAGCGCCGAACATCGCCGCCACATCGAGCTGATATCCGGGGTCGAGCCCGGCAAAGGGCTCGTCGGCCAGCAGCCAATCGGGCTGCCCCGCCAAGGCGCGCGCGATCAAGACACGGGCGCGCTCGCCGCCCGAGAGTGATGTGACGACGCGATCGGCAAAAACCAGCGTGCCGGTCTGTTCAAGCGCAGATTCAACGGCCGCGCGGTCGGGTTCGGCGAGACCGCGCCCACCGATATACGGCGTTCGGCCAAGACCCACGTAGGTCCGCACGTCGACGGCCCAAGCGATTTCCGGAACCTGGGGCAAGAACCCGACCCGCTGTGCGCGCCGGCGCGCCGGGATCACGGAGAGATTTGCTTCTTCAAGTTTGACTACGCCGGTATCGGGCGCGCGCAATCCCGCGAGACAATTTAACAACGTCGATTTGCCGGCGCCGTTGGGACCGGCGATCACAGTGACCTGTCCACGCGATAAAGACAGCGAAACACCGTCAAGCACCTGCTTGCCGCCAATGTGCACATGGAGGTTTTGTGCGGAGAGCGTTGTCATGCCACGCGCCGCCGCAAGTTGATGAGAAGCGCCAGGAAGAACGGTCCGCCCAATGCCGCCATGGCGACGCCGAGCTTGACCTCGGTCGGCGATGGAATGATCCGGACCATAATATCGGCGCCGAGTACCAAGGCCGCACCGGCCAGCGCGCTCGGGATCAAAATCGCGCCGGGACGCGACCCGGTCAGCGGACGCATCAAATGCGGCGTAACCAGACCGACGAAACCGATCACACCGGTCGCGGCGACACCCGCGCCCGTGGCAAGACCGACCCCCAGGGCGAGCAACAAGCGCGTCATACCGAGATTGATGCCAAGCGAGCGTGCGCCGGTTTCGCCCATGGTCAAAGCGTCGAGCGCGCGGGCGGTACCGGCCAAGAGCATGCATCCAACAGCAATGAACGGAACCGCCATCTGAAGATCGTCGGTGCTGCGATCGGCGAGCGAACCCATCAACCAGTTGACGATCTCGTTCAAAGCCCAGGGATTGGGGGCAAGACTTAAGGCGAGCGCGACTCCGGCCGAAGCCACGGTGTTGAGGATCGCCCCCGCCAGAATGAAAGTCAGAATGCTTGAGGTTGCGCCCGCAAGCAGCATCAAGATCAGCACGCCGCCGATAGCGCCGATCATGGCGCCGGCCGGCAACACCCAAATGGCCGCCGCCGAGGCGCCGATGAACATCGTCAGCACCGCGCCCAACGCCGCCAATGCGGCCACGCCGAGTACGCCGGGATCGGCCAAGGGATTGCGGGTGTAGCCCTGTAACGCAGCGCCGCACATGCCAAGCGCAAATCCGATTGCAATTCCCAGAAGCGTCCGCGGCAATCGCAATTCGGCGATGATCAGCCAGCGCGGATCGTCGCCCGCGCCGAACCAGACTTCGAACGGCACCCACACACGCCCCGCGATCAGGCTGAGCGCCGCCAAGCCTGCCAGCAGAGCGATCAAGCTTAAGTTCAGCCAGTGCGCGCGGATCGCCGTCATGGTGCGCCGCCCACGATATCGCGGCGCGCCGCAGCCAAGGTGCGGGCGGTCTTGGCAATCACGGGCCCACCGCAGAGCAGATATTTTTCCGGAAATTCGGTCCGCGCCATGCGCCCGGCGATTTGCTTGAGCGCGGGATGCGAGACAACACGGTCCGCCCAGGAATAGCCCCGTGTGTCGGCCGTCCCGGCCAACAAGGCTTCCGGTGGGTCGGCGATGATCAACTCGAGCGACACAATACCGAACTGGCCCATGCGGTAATCGGCGGCGCGATTGACGAAGCCGGTGCGGTTCAGAAGTTCGTCGATCAGCACCCCCTCGCCCGCGACAAAGCCGTTCGACTGAAACACGAGGGCCGAAACGGGACTTTGGCCGGGTGGCGGCGCCGACTCGGCAAGCGCACGCTCGATGCCGGTGACGACTGCTTCACCGTGTTCCGGGTGACCGACCAGGCGCGCCATTTCACGCACCTGGCCAAGGCTTTCTTTCACCGACAGCGGCACATCGAACAGCGCAACCGGCACACCAAGACGCTCCAATGCCTCGTGCGTCTTGGCAGGTCCGTATCGGCTCGACAGAACGAGATCGGGTTCGCGCGCGATGACTTCTTCGGACGTGCCATAGGTGAATGGCAACGTTTCGGCGATCTCGGCGATGGTCGACGAGCGTGGATTGCGCGCGTAGTAACTGAGCGCCGAGATCTGATCGCGTTCGGCGACGTTGACCAGGATCGCGTCGAGGCACGGATAGAGCGAAACAATCCGCTGAGGCGCGGGCTGGGCAAATGCAGCCTGGGCGGCCAGCATCATGCCGGCCGCCGCTGCAATTCGCGTTAGGCCTGCGAAGGATCTAAAACCGGGCCCGAACACCTGCAAATACCCCCCGCCCCGCCGTGCCGTAGTCGCGGGTCGTCTGATAGGTTTGATCGAACACGTTCTCCATGCGCGCGTAAACTTCGGCGACATCGGTGATTTGCCATGACGCGCGCAGATCGACCACCGTGTAACTCTTGAGCACGTTCGTATTGCTTGGATTATCGAACGCTTTTCCCACGGCGCGCACGGTAAGCCCGGCGCTGATTGCTTCGGTCATGGCGTAGTCGGCCGTCAAGTTAGCGACGTGATTGGGCCGGCGCGCGAGATGTTTTCCGAAGTTCGAATTTCCGGAAACCCGATTTTCCGCATCCGTGTAGGTATAGTTGGCGCCGACCGTGACCGAATCCAT
Source organism: Paracoccaceae bacterium (assembly GCA_020446775.1). GTDB lineage: Bacteria > Pseudomonadota > Alphaproteobacteria > Rhodospirillales > Rhodospirillaceae > VGEM01. The sequence goes on along the minus strand of JAGREB010000316.1, from coordinate 10,837 downwards.
TTCGACGGTCGCGGCCAGTTCAATGCCTTTCGCGCGTGTTCGCGCGATATTGTCGTACACGCCGAACAGCCCGACAACACACAATGGATTGGCCCCGGGACAGGACACGAAATCGATCTGATTCTTGGTCTTGCGATAGAATGCAACCGCCGATAACGCCACCGTGTCGTCAAGCAGATGGTGTTCGATGCCGGCATCCCAGCTGTCGGCGTCTTCGGGTTGCAGATTCAGATTCCCGAAAATGCTGTAGAGCTGATAGAGCGTCGGCGCCTTGAAGCCTTGGCCGAAGCTTGCGCGCAGCACAGTATCGCCATCGTTCAGCGCCCAGGCTGCCGCAACCTGCCCCAGTAGCTGATGCCCGAAAGTCTCGTGATCGTCGTAACGAAGACCGGCGGTAAGCGTCAGGCCTTGCGCGATATCGCCTTGGACTTGCGCATATCCGCTGGTGAGGCCGACATGCGCCCGCAACGGCACCGGCTCGGGATCGAAGGGCGATGGTGCCGAAGTCTCGAACGATGAACGTTCGTATTCGAGGCCGAAAACGGATGTCCAGCCCGGCGCGACTGCATACGTGCCTTGATATTCGATCCGATTGTTGCGGCCGCGCGCAATGAAGGTCCGGTCGGTGACGGTTTGATCGGGATTGAAATTGCCCCGGTCGGTATCGGTATAGGAATAGGCAATCCTGTTCTTGAGGCGACCGCCGGACGTGGCGAAATTCACACCGGCATAGCCGACAAATTCCTGCGTTTTTTCGTATTCGCGCGTGTCGGCGAAGGCGAATACCGGTGCCGGGAATCCGTCGAGATCGGTTCGCGCGTCGGAATAAACCGCGCGCAGATCGAGCGAAACCTGATCCGAAAGCGCCGCATCGGCGCGCCCTGACATACCGATGTTCCGATAACCGTCATCCTCGCGGCCATTGGCGAAGGTCGAAAATCCACCGTCGGTAAAATAGGCCCCGGCAAGACGCCATGTGACGCGATCCGACGTCCCACCAAGCCCGGCGCGTCCATAGGCGGTGCCGCGCGCGCCACCTTCGGCGTCGAACGCGGCTTCGAACGGTTGATCGGGTACGGCGGTGACCATGTTGACGACGCCGCCAATCGCCTGACTGCCCCACAACGTCGATTGCGCCCCGCGCAGGATTTCGATGCGGTCGATGTCGCCGACCAGCATATTGCCGAAATTGTACCCGCCACCGGGCGCGGCGGGATCGTTGAGCTTAACGCCGTCGATCACGACCGCGGTCTGGTCGGTTTCCGCGCCGCGAATGCGCAGCGCCGTCGTGCTGCCCGTACCGCCATTGCGCGAAAACGTCACACCGGGCGTCAACGCCAACAATTCGGATACGGCGACGATTTGGGTTTTATCGATTGCCGGCTTGTCGAGCACGGTGACCGACGACCCGATCTTATAGAGAAGTTGCGGCGAACGGGTGGCGGTGACGACAATTTCTTCAAAATCGCCGACCCGCAACACGGCGCCGGAAGGCGAGGCAGTGGTTTGCGCCATGGCTTGTGCGCCCATGACATGCGCAACGATGGTGAGGGCATTGCAGACGCATAAGAGTGGAAAAATGAAACGCACGGCATGGTCCTTTCCTGTCGCGAGCTTGGTGCAGCGACAGCTCCGGCACGGACCATCCGCGCAGGCACGCCACACCGTCGTCGCTCGGGAAAAGACCCGTTCGCGCGGCACACCCCGGCCGAACGAAGGACGACCGTGACCGGCAGGTCTCCTGGCTCGCGGGTCGACGTCCCGTGCGCATCGCCTTCCCGGAGCAAGCTCCAGTGGCTTTGTGATGCGTGGACTCGCCGCTGACAGTTGCGGGGGCAGCCCAGGATTTGCACCTGAGTTCCCTTTTGATCCTCTCGCGAGGAACCGATCACGAATTCAGACTACATTTGGGGTCTGTCGCCGTCAATTGCGGCCCGCGCGACGCGCCTTTGCGCGGCTTGGAGAAACTCCCTAAAGTCTGATCAACATTTCGGATCGGACCCATGACATCGAACCGCGCAACCCTTGTTTCAGTTTTCATCTTAGCCGCCATGACCTTCCAGCCCGCCTGGGCTCAGGGTCAAAAGGCCGACCAGGTCTTCGCCGGAAAATTGACCTTCGCGCCCGATGAGGAAGCGCACTACATGAAACGCTTCGAGGAAGGCCGGACCGGGCTGCGCAACACGGCCGACGAAGCTTACGACATCCAAGAAGAAATCGAGGGCGCTGCCGATTGGACGCCGCTGCCGGCCGTCGTACCCGATGGGCGAACCATTTCCGATAGCGCATTGCGCGATGCGATAAAATACGCAGCCGACAACAATTCGAATGCATTCATCGTTTGGCGCGACGGCAAAGTCGAAACCGAAGCGTATTTCGGCGATCACACGCGCTCGTCATCGGTGATTTCGCGCTCCTTGGCAAAACCGGTGACGGCGGTCGCGATCGGCCGCGCGATCATGCTTGGCAAGATCAAGTCGCTCGATCAACCGGCCGCCGATTTCGTGACCGAATGGAAGGGCGATCCGGTACGCGAAAAAATCCTCGTGCGGCACCTGCTCGACATGCGCACGGGATTCTTGCCACAAGCGATGGCGCCGGACCCTAGCGATATTTTGAATCGCGCCTATTTGCATCCGCGCCACGACGAAATCATCATCAAAGAATATCCCGTCGTCGACGAGCCGGGCACGCGTTACGAATACAACAACGCCACCAGCGAGATGGTCGCGGTCTTGATTGAGCGCGCGACCGGCCGCCGTTACGCGGAATTCGTCGGCACCGAGGTTTGGCAAAAGATCGGCGCCATGGGCGGCACGGTGTGGCTCAACCGCGAAGGCGGCATGGCGCATTCGGGATGCTGCATGATGGTGCCGGCCGAGAATTTCCTGAGGCTCGCGATCCTCACCTTGCACGACGGCGTTTGGGACGGGACGCGGCTATTGCCCGAGGGTTATGTCGCCGAAATGAAGACCGCGACAGCCGAAAATCCTTGGTATGGATTGGGTTTGTACGTCGCCGGGCAATACACCGCGCGGCGCGGCGCGGCCAATCCGGATCGGCCCGCCCCCAAGACGTTGCACAGCGAGCCCTATTTGGCGGAGGACTTGTATCTGTTCGACGGCAACGCCAATCAAGTCGTCTATGTCATTCCGTCGCAGGACCTCGTCATCTTGCGCACCGGCAACAACCCGCCGCGGTCGAAAGACAAGGAGTGGGATAATTCCTACCTGCCCAACACGATCATGCGCGGCATTGTAAAAGACAAACGAACTTCCGCGCCACAGCCGCGCTAACCGGCGAGCCGATAGACCGGCTTATACTCGCCCGACAATTTCATGCGCCGCTGAGCAACGAACGCCGCCAGCAGGCCGTCGAGTGCCGCCATCAATTTGGGTTCGCCGCGCACCGAAAACGGGCCTTTGGCCTCGATTTGGCGGATGCCGGAATCCTTGACGTTGCCGGTCACGATTGCCGAGAACATACGCCGCAGATTGGCCGCACGGAGATGAAGCGGCAAATCGAGCCTGAGATCAAGCGCGGCGACACTGTCGTGATTGACCTCGAACGGCATTTGGAAGTCACGCGGAATCTTGAGCGCCCAGTTGTAATTGTACGCCTCGCCGGTCTTGCGGCGATGCTTGCGCACTTTCTGAAGTCCGGCCAGCATCGCCTTCGCGGCTTCGGCCGGATTGCCGATGACGATCTTGTAGCGCTTGCGCGCCTCGTCGCCGAGCGTCAAACCGATGAACGCGTCGACTTGCGCGAAGTAATCCGCCGCCGATGGCGGCCCGGTCAGGATCATCGGCATCGGTTGATCGGCGTTGGCAGGGTCAAGCAACACACCCAGCAAATACAGGATTTCCTCGGCCGTACCGGCGCCGCCCGGGAACACGAAAATGCCGTGCCCGATCCGCACGAACGCTTCAAGGCGCTTTTCGATGTCGGGCATGATGACCAAGTGGTTGACGATCGGATTGGGCGGCTCGGCGGCGACAATGCCGGGTTCCGTGACTCCCACATATCGTCCGTCGCGGATGCGCTGCTTCGAGTGACCGATGGTCGCCCCTTTCATGGGGCCTTTCATGGCGCCGGGTCCGCAACCGGTGCAGACATCGGCGCCACGCAAACCGAGTTCGTAGCCGACCTTCTTGGTGTATTCGTATTCCTCGCGCGAGATCGAGTGTCCGCCCCAACACACGACCAATTCGGCCGGTTCCCGCGCGTCGAGCACGCCGGCGTTGCGCAAAATGCAAAATACGGCGTTGGTGATGCTTTCGGGTTCCGTGAGGTCGAAACGATCGCTCTCAACGATTTCGTTGGCGGTGTAGACGATATCTCGGACGACGGCGAACAGGTGTTCCTTCGAACCTTTGATCATCTTGCCGTCGACGAACGCTACACCTGGCGCATTGACGACATCGAGTTCGAAGCCCCAAGACGTCTGGATAATCTTCAGCTCGAAATCCCGGTAGGCGTCGAACAGCGCACGCGCATCGTCGGTGTGCGATCCGGCATTGAGCACGGCCAACGCGCACTGACGCAGTAACGGGTATAGACCGCCCTGCCCCCGGTCGAGCAATTGCGCGACCTCGACGTGGGAGAGTTGCTCAAGGCTGCCACGCGGCGCAACACGGGCCGCGACGAATTCGGCCAATGGCTCGGCCTCAATATTGGACTCAATATTGGACATGTGAACGCAACTCCACCGGACCATCCGGCTTGCCATGAGCGTACACCATCCCCGCCGGGCAGTGTTATGACCTGTTCACGACACAGATTTGCAGAAGGGGCTGAATTCGGCCTCGTGATCGCGTACCCTGTCGCCGCCGTGGAAATGCCACGGCGGTAGACAATGGTGCCGGCCGGATGGAGTTGTGGGGTCTTGCCTGTTTGGCCGTACTGGCCGCCGGATTGGGTGCCCTTTCCGTGATCGATTTCCGGACCGGTTACCTGCCCGACTGGATTCAAATTCTCCTTGCCTTGGCGGGGATTGCCGCTTTGTCGATTGGATCGCCTATCGGGGTTTCCTGGACGTCGGGGGCGGCAGGGGCGGCATTGAACATGGCCGTGTTCTACGGCCTCAGGTGGCTGGTCAGCCGCATGAAGCAGCGCGAGGCCATGGGACTTGGCGACGTCAAACTGGTCGGTGTCGGCGGCCTGTGGCTGGGACCTTGGGCTTTGCCCTACATCATGGCCGCCGGCGGGATCGTGACGTTGCTGGGCGCGGGCGTTGCGGGTTTGATTACCGGAAAACCAGTTTGGAAAGGCGAGATGCCGCTGGGCCCGGGCCTCGCGCTTGGCATTCTCGGCACGTTCATCGCCGCGTTGTTCAAAGTTCCCTTCATCGATCTTTCGCCTTTACCCTGACGCCTCGATGTCGCGCAAAAAATCCCCGCATATCGTCTGCTTTGCGCCTTACACCGATTGGTCGATTCACAGCACGCGTGAAGTGACCATTCTGCATGCGCTGCGGCTGCGCGGCGCGACGGTGAGTTACGTGACCTGCGACGGCGCGTTCACCGACTGCGATCTGTTGCAGGAATCAAAAGGCGCGCCCAAACAAAAGCCGGCCAACGCCTGTCTGATCTGTCAGGCCAACGTCGCGACCAAGCTTGCGGCCTGGGGCATGCCTTATCGCTGGCTCGGACGCTGGGCCCGGCCCGACGACGCCAAGATCGCGGGGCAATGGGTACACGGGTTGAAACCCGAAGACTACGACACGGCAACCTACGGCGACTGGCACGTGGGCGCTTGGGTTCGCTCGAGTGTTCACACGCACTTGCGGATCGGCGAACCCGATTTGAACGATCCGCGTCACCGCGCCGTATTCGGCAGTTATCTCTACGGCGGTCTGTTGGCGTGTTTCGCCCTTGACCGGTTGTTCGATGAAGAGAAACCCGACGCGCAGTTGTTATTTAACGGACGCATGGGGCCAACGCGAATCGCGCTTGAACTTGCCGCGCGGCGCGGAATCCACACCATCTGCGAGGAACGCGCCGTCGTTCCGGGTTACGTCATGCTCTATGACAACGCCAACTGCATGTCGATCGCCGATGCCATCGCGCTATGGGACCGCTGGCGCGACCAGCCGTTGACGGATGCGGAAATCGACACGACGGCGCATTTTCTCGCCGACCGTTGGCGCGGCAAGGCCATGGACGTGGCCGTGTTTAGCGCGGGCATGGTCGGCGCTGATGCAGTCAAAGACCTGGGATTGAGCCGCGACCGGCCAATCTGGGCATTGTTCACGTCAAGCATCGACGAAAGCGCCGACGTTGCCGGCGCCGACGGGCGTTTTCCAAGTCAAGAAGCGTGGATCGATGCGACCGTCGCCTACGCCGCCAAACATCCCGACATACAACTGGTCATCCGCGTGCACCCAAACGTCGGCAGCGCCAAATCGCTGGGCCGCAGCGAACATGACCTCGCCTACATCGCGGACCTCGCGACACGGCTACCCGCGAATGTTGTTTTGGTGCCGAGCGATTCGAAACTCAGCAGCTATGCCCTCGCCGCCGCCGCAGATGTCGGGCTGGTGTGGTATTCGACCATCGGGATCGAAATGGCGGCCATGGGAAAATGCGTTCTGCGCGCGGCGGGCTACCTTCTCGGCATGTGCCACTTCATGCCCGATGTCGACGCACCCGGCACGTACCATGATTTTCTCGCGCGCGAAGGACGCGCGGCGGAAAACGGTGAAATATTGGAAATCGCTTCAGCCGCGTGGCGGCTGGTGCATTTGTTGTTCTACCGGCGTCCGTTGCCCTTCGCGCCGGTCAAACAAACCAAGTGGTACGCGGGCGAAATGGCCTACCAGTCGCTCGATGAACTGGCGCCGGGGCGCGACCCCATCCTCGACCGGATTTGCGAGGCGTTCATGACAGGCGCGCCATTGCACCCCGAGACGATACCCTCGCGCGCGGCCGCCCCGGATCAAGAGCGCGCCGCAATTCGGAATCACTTGTCGACGCTTGGCGTGATGTGATCGTCGGCCTTGGCGACGTAAGGCTCGAGGTCATCAGCCAGCGCATGCCCGATCAGCGCATGAGCTTTTGCATTCGGATGCGGATCGGGGACCGTGACCCACAGCGTTGACGGCTGCTCGTTCGCCAACACAGGAAGCATATCGATATAGGCGACGCCGGCGTCTTGTGCCGCAGCCTCGACCATGCGGTTGACTTCGGTGAAGGGATACGGCGCGAGTTCGCGCAATTCGGGCAAATTGACCATCACCAGCGGAATTCCGCGCGCGCGGCACTGATCCGCGAGGCGTTTGATTGCGGCTTGGGTTTGCTGCCACCCCGCCGCGCCGGGCTTGTACAAAGCGGCGTAATAGTCTTTCCAATCGGGGCTGCCCAGAACCGCACGCTTCAGGGCGTCCCACGCGCCGCCGACAATCGGATAGGCGTAGAACGTCCGTGCGTACCACGGCAATGGGCTATAGCGCGGCGTCGGTTCCGCATCGTTGATGAAATAATTGAGTACGACAAAGTCGGGCTGAAGCCGGTCGACCCGCTTCAGAAACGCCGTCACTTCCATCGATGTGTTGTAGTTGCCGACGCCCAGATTGACGGTCTCGACGTTGGCGTAACCTTTGGCGTACAGGTCGCGTTCCACGATCTCGGTAAATGTGTCCGCTTGTTCGACGCCCCACCCGAACGTCAGCGAATCTCCCAGCATGGCGATGCGAAATGTACCGGGCGGCTTGGGCGTGCTGACTTCGCCGTTGCGGTCGCCGGTTGAATTGATGGCGACGTCCGTGTTCATCAAATGCGCGCGCGCGTTCGGCTTGTTTTCATGCCCGATTGCGGGGTCCGCTGCGACCTGCTTGGCTTCGACGGCGTATTTCCACATTTCGATGTGATACTGCGTGCCGGTATCGAGCACGGTGCGGCACGCCAATTCGAACGCGCCCGCCATTACGACAACGACAATGGCCGCTGTCGCCCATCCCATCCAAACCGGAGCTTTCGGCGCAGATCCCGTCATGGCTGCGCCGGCACCGATTTGCTGGCGACGTAATCCGCGAGCCATGGCGCGATACAGTCGGCGTAATGGGTATGCAGCTTGGCGTTCGGATGACTGCCGCCGTCGAGGAGATACGCCGCAGGGTCGGTGCGTTCGGGCCCGCTACAGTCCAGTACCGGAAACGGCATGCCATCCATCACGGCCGCGCCCTGACGCGAACGATCTTCGAGAATCACCGCCGCGAAATCCGATCCCGCCGCGGCCGCGTGGTCGGCTAATTGCCGCAAGGTGCGGCGTGTCACTTCGGGCCCTTGCACCGCCGTATTGTAGGCGAACGATTGAAGCCACACGTTGTGCAGCACCGTCGCAGCGGCGGATTCGCGTTCCAGCGGCCAGAACCCGATGGTCGTGAACGGATAAAAAGTCAGCACATCGCCGTTCAAACGATAATGCGGCGGCGCGACGTAACGTCCTTCGGGGTCCGAGATCGAATAGACCCAGGACTGATCAGACACGTTGCGCAGGATGTGCGAATCGTCGAAACCGAGCAGGATCAACTTGGGCGGCACCGCGCCGTAGAATGCTTTGAGTTCGCGGTCCATCAGCATCATGGCTTGAACGGTCGAGTAACCGCCGGTTCCGAAATTCTCGAGCCACACGCCGGGGAGTTTTTCGCCGAGCTTGAAGGCAAACGACTCTTCGTCTCTCACACCATATGACTGGGCATTACTGCCGCCGATGATCATGACGGGAAAGTCGCGCGACGGCGGTTCCTCGGCAGCGCGCACCGCGCGCCGGCTATGAGACCAATACGTCATCGGTACGCCCTCGCCCTCGAGCGAGGTCGAGATTCCGGCGCGATTGATCCAACCCAGTTCGGTATCGGGTTCGGACCATGTGGTCGACGATCCCGCGACGAAGAAACGGTTCACGCGCACTTCGCGCGGAACAAAACCTGCCATGCGCATCATTGCCTCGACGATCACCACGGAAACGATCAGCGAGCAGATCAGGAGAAGGATGGCGGAGCGGGTCACTTCGGGGGCCTCGCGTCGTTCGGTCGCGCGGTCGATGGATGCGATTTAGGGCTCTAAGGGTGCGATCAAAGGGGGTCAAGGCTGAAAACAGGCACAAGACGCGCTCGGGGTCGGCGGGTCCAGGGGCAGCTTACCGAATTGTAATTTCTACGACATTCCGGCGTTAACCACGGCGGATAGACTCTTTATGTTCGAGGTCTGAGCCCATAGATTAGGGGCGCGGACGCACGCGTCCGGTCTTCATTCCCAATCGATAGGCTCAGAATCATGCTGACGTCCGAAACGCTTCACTATCCCTATGACATTAACCAAGAGGACGATGGCCGCTTCTGCGCCAAATTGGTCGACTTGCCTGATGGCCCCTATGGCTGGGGTTACAACGCTCAATCGGCCCTTAAGCAGTTGGTTCAAGTCGCAATCCCGGTCTTAAACGAGCATCGGCTCGGCGGCCGCCCGATTCATCCGACCACGGCGACGGAAAAGGAAACGATTATGGTCGGCCCCGTGCTCGCACTCACACCAACGCGTCCATCGCCGAACAGCGATATCCGCAAGTCGCGTGATTCGCTGGTCTATGGCTGGACCGACGGCGCAACAAGCGGGAAAAAATGAACGATCTGGCGACCGCGCCGGCTCAGGAATTACTCGCCAGCGCCGAAGCGGCGCGGCCCGAGGAATTGCCGATCGGCGAAATTCTACTGCGCCAAGGCGCCGTATTGGAAGGCGATCTCCAGAAAGCGCTGACGCTTCAGGAAAGTGTCGGCGGCCGAATGGGCGCGCTGCTGGTTCGTATCGGCGCGGTCTCGGAAGACATTGTTCTCGACGCGCTGCATCGCCAAATCGGGCTGGATGTGATGGCGGGCGCGGCCCTGCCGCAGGACCCGAGCGTTTACCTTCAAACGATCGAAGCTTCAGGGATCGAGCTTGATTGGTGGATCGATCAGGCCGTCCTCGCCTGGGCCGATGCCGGCGACGCGCTCCATTGCATTGCGCGCGATCCGCTTTCCCCCAGTTTGCAGGAAACCATCACCCAGGCGTTCTCGGATCGCCATGTTGTGTGGTGGCTAATCCGCAACCGCGACCTCGATCTGATGATCGATGTCGTGCGCCGGGCGCAAAGCACGACCGGCGTGGACATCGATGGCGACGTCGCTTTGCTGCGCGAGCTGGCCGAAGAAGCGCCGGTGGTCGAACTGGTGTCGAATACGATGGCTCAAGCCGTCAATGAAGGCGCGTCGGACATCCACGTCGAACCGCGCGAACATGAATTCGATATCCGCTTCCGCGTCGACGGCGTCTTGCAGAACCGCCTGACGCTACCGCGCGCGCGTTTCGACGCCGTCGCTTCACGCATTAAACTGATTTCCGGCCTCGATATCGCCGAGCGCCGCCTGCCTCAAGATGGACGTATCGGTTTGCGCATCAGCGGCAAGGACCTCGACATGCGCGTGTCGTGCCTGCCGGGGGTGTGGGGCGAATCGATCGTCATGCGCTTGTTGTTGAAGGAACAAAAAGATTTTTCCCTGGCCAAGATCGGGATGGCTCCCGACCACTTGGAGTTGTTTCAACGACAGGCCAAAGAGCCCTATGGGATTATTCTGGTCACAGGACCGACAGGGTCGGGAAAATCGACCACCCTCAAGGCGACGCTGGAATTCGTCAAAGACGGGAAACTGAAGTTGATCACCGTCGAGGACCCGGTCGAATACAATGTCGCCGGCGTAACGCAAGTCCAAACCAAGGCCGAGATCGGCTACACGTTCGCGCGCGCCTTGCGGTCGATTTTGCGCCAAGACCCCGACGTCATCATGATCGGGGAAATTCGCGAC
>JAGREB010000315.1 GCA_020446775.1 Paracoccaceae bacterium | reverse complement strand
TGGGGCGACGAGGGAAAAGGCAAGATCGTTGACTGGCTTTCCGAGCGCGCCGATATGGTGGTGCGCTTTCAAGGCGGGCATAACGCCGGCCATACGTTGGTGATCGGCAACCAGACATTCAAGTTGAGCCTGCTTCCGTCGGGTGTCGTGCGCGGGAAACCGTCGTTCATCGGCAATGGCGTGGTGATTGATCCATGGGCGTTGCTCGAGGAAATTGCGAAGATCAAGGCGCAAGGCGTTGATATTTCACCTGAAACATTGAAGGTGGCGGACAACGCCTGCCTGATCCTGCCGCTGCACGGCAATCTCGATCGGGCGCGTGAAGCGGCCGCCGGCGCATCCAAGATCGGCACCACGGGCAGGGGTATTGGTCCGGCCTACGAAGACAAGGTCGCGCGGCGCGCCATTCGCGTCTGTGATCTCGCCGATCCTGAAACGGTGAAGTTCAAGGTCGAGCGGTTGTTGGCGCACCACAATGCGCTATTGCGGGGGCTCGGTCAGCCTGAAGTCGATGCGGGCGAGTTACTCGCGGCCCTGAAAGACCTCGCGCCCAAGCTGCTGCCTTACGCGGCCCCGGTTTGGTCGCTGCTCAACGATGCCAAAAGAGCCGGGCGCCGGGTACTGTTCGAAGGCGCGCAAGGCGTGATGCTCGATGTCGATCACGGCACCTATCCGTATGTCACCTCGTCCAATACCGTGGCCGGAACCGCTGCAGCCGGGTCGGGGCTCGGCCCCAATGCCGTGGGCTACGTGCTCGGCATCACCAAAGCCTACACCACGCGCGTCGGCTCGGGTCCATTTCCAACCGAACTCACCGACAAGATCGGCGAGCAACTCGGCGAACGCGGGCATGAGTTTGGAACGGTCACCGGCCGCCGCCGCCGTTGCGGCTGGTTTGACACTGTCATGGTGCGTCAGGCCATCAAGGTCGCCGGTATCACAGGGATCGCCCTGACCAAGCTCGACGTGCTGGATACGCTCGATGAGATCAACGTCTGCGTCGGGTACGACCTTCGTGGGACGCGGACCGATCATTTTCCGTCGTCGATGGCCGATCAGGCGGCCGTGAAGCCGGTCTATGAAACCATGACCGGCTGGCGCCAAAGCACGCGCGGCGCGCGTAGTTGGGCCGATTTGCCGGCCGAGGCGATCAAGTACATCCGCCGGATCGAGGAGCTGATCGAGGCGCCGGTCGCATTGCTGTCGACCAGCCCCGAACGCGAGGACACGATCCTGGTGAAGGATCCGTTCCTCGATTGACCAAATCACGCGGCGTCCGAACGCCCCCAAACGGGGATGGCCGGGCCGCTAGCACGCCATTTATTAACGGGTTCCTAAGGGGTTTGTGCTGATCTAACCTGTCCCGTACAATGCCTGCTGCCCGGCAGAATGACGGGCGAGCGATTAAGGACAGTGTGCCCATGGCCGAAGCGGCCCAGGACCTGAAAGACGCGCCGGAACAAGAAGCGCCGACGGAAGCTCCGGCTGAGAAGCCCGAGGCCGAAGCCGCGCCTGCGCCTCCGTCGCAACGCCCTGCCGGCGCCGGACCGAGCGGCAGCTTCATCATCGTCCGCGACCGCTACACCATTTATTGCGACCGCCCGATCCCGTCGCTCGATATGCCGAACGCGCAGGCGTTCGAGGTTACCGACCGCAAGCAGGAAGGCCGGCCGCTCTACGCCCTGGTGTGCAAGCCGGAAATGATGCCGCGCATCAGCGTCATGCGCGTGCTCAAGGGCAACGAAATCCCCAACACGGTGCACATGGTCGACTGGGGCGTGGCCGAATGGCCGCCGGTCGACCGCAAGTGCGTCATCGTCATCTACTACCGGCCGCTCGGCGGCCGCGTGATGGAAAGCTTGTCGGGAACGGCCAAGCGCATTCCCGATCACATGTTCCCCAAGCACGTGATCAAACCGTTGATCGACGCGCTCAACGAGTTGCACCACAAGGGCATCACCCACCGCTCGATCCGGCCCGACAACCTCTACTTCATGGACGAGCAGCAGACGAAGATCGTGCTCGGCGATTGCACCATGGGCGTCGCGGCGCACGATCAGCCGGCGATGCTCGAACCGGTGGAATCGGGGATGGCGATGCCGTCCGGACGAGGGTCCGGCACGTTCCAGGACGACATGTATGCGTTGGGCGCGACCTTGCTCGTCATTTCCATCGGCAAAAACCCGCTTCAGGGCGTGCCAGATACCGAAATGATCCGCCGCAAGATCAAGGAAGGGTCTTACGCGACGATCGTCAACGACGAACGGGTTCCGGTATCGCTGATCGAGTTTTTCCGCGGCTTGCTGACCGACGACAACGAACAACGCTGGCTGCCCGAAAACGTCGATCTGTGGCTGAACGGCAAGCGCCTGACGCCGGTCCAGGCCCGCACGGAATCCCAATCGCAGCGCGCGTTCAAGTTTGCCGATTCAGAATTTTATTCGGTCCGGCCGCTCGCCTACGCCATGTATTTGAACTGGGAGAAGGCGATCCAGATCATCTCGGACGGTTCGCTGGAAATCTGGGTGCGGCGCGGTCTTGAGAACACGGATTTGGCCGACGCCATCGCGGCGACCATTAAAAACTCCCTGGCCATGGCCGGTATGCAAAAAGATCAGCAGGATTTGCTGGTTTCGCGCGTTCTGATGGTGCTCGATCCCCGCGCGCCGGTTTTATACCGCGATTTTCGAATTCGCGTCGAAGGGTTCGGCGCGGCGCTTTCGGTGGCCGTGCTCTCGAAGCAAAAACTTCAGCCCTATACCGACTTCATCAACAAGGAACTGTGGCGGCACTGGCTTTCGTCGCAAACCAAGTACAACGCCGACTATTCGGCGTTCGAAAGCATGTTCAAAGACCTGCGTAACTACCTCAAGGACCCGAATTCGGGCGCGGGAATCGAACGCTGCGTATACGAATTGAACGAATGGCTCTTCTGCATGAGCCCGCTGATCGAGAGTCAGTACGTCATGGAAGTGAAGGGGGTCCTTCCGGCCCTCGACTTCGTTTCCAA
>JAGREB010000314.1 GCA_020446775.1 Paracoccaceae bacterium | reverse complement strand
GCTGTGGGATCGTTACGGTCGAGGAGGTTCTCCACGGTCTTGGAGTCATTCGGCAAGATCAACGGGATTCGGCCCAACTGCGACAATACCGATGTCCAACGTTGGTCAAGGGCGTCGCGGCGCTCTCCGGTTTTGGGATCGGTCACGACACGTTGCGTAAGGGCGATCAAGCCGGCCATGGCCGTCAATCTCGGCGGCGCGCGCACCAGGCGCGGGTTTTGTAAGTGACATCGATTGATTTCAAGTTCTCGGTCTGGCGCTCGACGAAGGTCATAAACGCTTCCCATTTTTCGGGGCCGAGTTGCGCGCGGATGTCGTTGACCGACCGCCAAAGCCCGAGATAACGCTCGCGCGACTGGTGTTCGATATGTGTCGCCTCAAGTGCAATCGCCGGCTCGAACAGCGGGTGGTTGGCGAAACGCGCGTTCAAGGTTTCCGTGAACGCCGAATTGCCGGACGATTTGCGTACAAGGTCCGGCTTCAAGGTGAGGATATGGTCCTCGATTTCTCGCAGGATGCCGGCTTCGGGAATGACGCGCGGGTTCCACAACGCGGCAAAAGTTCCGCCCGGGCGTAACACGCGGTGGAATTCGGCGAGGCCATTTTCGAAATCGACCCAGTGAAACGAGGAGGCCATGGTGAGCAAATCTGCGCCCCCGGCTGTGAGCCCGGTCGCTTCACCGCTCCCCGCGCGTACTTCGATGTTCAAGCCCGCACATTGGACTGTGGCTTCGGCGCGCATGGCATCGTTCGGCTCGATGGCGATGACGCGCGCAACGCGCGGCGCAAGCATGCGCGTCCAAATCCCGGTTCCGGCGCCGACATCCACGGCGACCGCTTGGCTTGGCTCGGTCGGAAGCAAGGCGACGATACTGTCGGCGACGCTCGGCGCGTATCCGGGGCGATGGCTGGCATATGCCCGGGCCAGGTCCGTGAAATCTCCTGCGCGAATGTCCTGCGATGTCACGGTTGTTTGCCGGGCCGATGTGAAAGATGCGCGTTCAATATCCCGGACGCTAAATCATCTGAAGAATTTCTCAATGATCATTGCAGCGGCCGCTTCCGGTTTTACATCGCCGTGATGGTCGATGACGAGGTCGGGCGAAAAGGGCTCTTCGGCGGGGTAATCCAGTCCCGCGACCGGACCGTCGCCCGCGCGGCCCGAATACAACCCTTTTTGGTCACGGGCGTGCAGAACATCCATGGGTACGCGCAGGTAGATTTCGACGTATCCGGGGATGTGGGTCCGGTTCCATTCCTGGACGTCGTGAAACATGGAGATGGTGGCGCAAACGACGTCAAAACCCTGCTCGGCCAATTCGCGGCAGAGACGCGCGTAGCGAAATGCCAGGTCCTTGCGGCTGGCCGCGTCGAAACGCTGGGTGCCGCCGAATATCTCGCGCAGGACGTCGCCGTCCAGATAAACGCAGCGGTGATTGACACGGTCGAGCGCGGACCGGAGCGCCACGGCGACGCTCGATTTGCCGGCTCCGGCGAGACCCGTGATCCAAAAAACGCGATTATTTGCCGGCGAGAGTGCCATGGGACCCGATTCCGATCGTTTTCCGAGCCTACTATAGCAAAACGCCCCGGCCGGGGCCGGGGCGTTTCGAACCTTCGAAGACTTTAGAGCATTAGAAGTTGTAGGCGGCGCGGACGCCGAACTGCCGCTTCTTCGGCGGTGTCAGGGCGATGCCCTGCTGCAAGCCGAATTCGAACGGGAACAGTCCACCGCGGTCGGCCGAGAAGTCGGTCCAGCGGTTGCCGGCCAGATACTGGTCGTCATTGAACAGGTTGGTGACGAACGCTTCGACCCGCAGGTTTTCGTCGGTCACGCCGGCGCGCAGGTTGAACAGCCATTGGGCGCCGATCCATGAGAAATTCTTCTCATCGGTGTAGCGCTTGCCGGTGTAGGTCCCGTCGAAGCGGATGAAGTAGTCCCAGTTACCCGACAGATTGTCGGTCCAGGTGGTTGCGAACGATCCGCTCCATTTCGGGAATTGCACCGGCTGGTTGCCGTCGCAACGCACAACGCCGTCGGCATCGGCCGGGGCGAAGTCGTCCGAAAAGCCGCAATCGAAGTCCTGGAACTGCGCGTCCGAGTAGTTGAGGGTCGCATTCAGCGTCAGGTTCTCAGTGACCGCCGCGTTTCCTTCGAATTCCGCGCCGTAGATGTCGGTCGAGTAACCGCCGACCACCAGGTTGGCGATACCTTGCGAACCGTCCGGACGGTCGAAAGCGACACCTGTGCGGGTCTTCTGGTTGGTCCACTGCATGAAGTAGCCGACCAACGAGAAGTTGGCGCGGCGGTCGAGCAATTCTTGCTTCCAACCCAATTCGTAGTTCTTCAGCGACTCTTCGTCGGCGAACAACTTCGCGTCCGGATATTGCGCGCGCACCAAAGCGATATCCTCTTCAGAACGCGTGATCAGGTCGAGGTTGAAGAAGCCCGGATTGTTCCCCTTGGAGAAGGTCGCCCACACGTTGGTTTCGTCGGTGGGCTGGTATTGCAAGGTGAAACGCGGCAGGAATTTCTTGAAGTCCTGGCCCAATTCGACGCCGAGGCCAGAACTGTTGCCGGTCGCAAACGGTGCGATGAACGGGAATACCGTCGTGATCGCCGTTGTTTCGGCGCGGATTTTATCCTTCTGCCAGCGCCATTCGAAATCGAAGCCGAACTCGTCGGTAAAGTCGTATCCGATGCTGCCGAATACGCCGAATGTCTTACCTTTGTTCAGCGGCGGCGGATCGAGCGGCGGAAAGCCGCAGGGGCAGATACCATCGACCGTACGGCCCAGAAGTGCGTCGAGGTCGAAGGAATTCAGCACCGCCGACAAACCGCCGTCAGCGCCGACGATTACTTCGCCGCCCGAGAACTGGCTCGAGAACGAGGCATCGAACAAGCTGACGCCCAGCAACCAAGTCAGCGGGTTGTCTTGTCCCGAAGCCAATCGCGCTTCGTACTGTTTGGTTTTCACGATCTGCGGATCGCGGGACAGCCAGTTCGCAACCGGCGTAATGTCAAAGTCACGAATGCTGGTGACTTGTTCTTTGCCGTAACCGGCCAACAGGGTCAGGGTCGAACCCGACATGACGCCGTCGAACGGAAGGTCGTAATCGATGTTGATCGAAGCTCGGCGCTGTTTACGTGTCAGGCCAACGCTGTTGGTTTTCAGGGCGCTCGAGTTCTGCGGAACGATGTTGTTCCAATAATTGATGAAGTCCGGCGTGATCGTCGTGTTGGTATCGACCAGATAATCCAATCCGGTCGGGATTTGGCCGCAGACGAAGTCGGTCAAATTTCCGAGCGTCGGATTGTTTTGCTTAAACAAGGTCGGCCACGTCGGATTCTGCGCAAAGCAATTTGTAATGCCGGTCGTGTTCATGCCGCGCAGACCTTCCGGGCCGCTGATCAGCAAGCCGGCCGGGGCGCCGTCATTGTCCTTGGCATAGATCCCGTTGATCTTGATGCGCAAATCGTCCGTCGGGGTGGCGTATAGTGTCGCGCTTGCCGTATCGGTGCGCTCTTTGCCCAAGG
>JAGREB010000313.1 GCA_020446775.1 Paracoccaceae bacterium | reverse complement strand
TGTCGTGACCGATCCCAAAACCGGAGAGCGCCGCGACGCCCTTGACCAACGTTGGACATCGGTATTGTCGCAGTTGGGCCGAATCCCGTTGATCTTGCCGAATGACTCCAAGACCGTGGAGAACCTCCTCGACCGTAACGATCCCACAGCGCTCATTCTGACCGGGGGCAATGATTTGGCAGCTTATGGCGGCGACGCTCCTGAACGCGATGCCGCGGAAGCCGCCGCAATCGCGTGGTTCAGGCAGAAAAAGCGTCCGATCCTCGGCGTTTGCCGGGGCCTGCAACACCTGACCCACCTGCTGGGGGGAACGCTGCGCAAGATCGACGGCCATGCCGGGACGCGCCATGCGGTTAAGGCTGGCGCGGCCTCGCGCGAGGTCAATAGCTATCACACGTGGGCAATCGATGCGCTCCCGCCCGGTTGCGAAGCGACAGCGACCGCCGCCGACGGGTCCGTGGAAGCTTGGCGGCACCGCAGCGAACCGATTACTGCGATTATGTGGCATCCGGAACGCGAAGACCCGGTCACGGATGTCGACTTGGCTTTGCTCCGCGACACGTTGACGATGGCACAATAAGCCGATGACAAATCGAGCCGTTATTCTTGCTGCTGGACGCGGCAGCCGCCTCAACCGCTTGACCGCTGACCGCCCGAAATGTTTGGTCGAACTGGGCGGACAACCCCTTTTACACTGGCAATTGGCGGCATTGCGCGCGGCCGGTATGGACGAGATCGGCGTCGTCGGCGGTTATCGCGGCGACATGCTCAAGGCGCGCGACCTGACCTACTTCGGCAACTCCCGTTGGGCCGAGACAAATATGGTTCGCTCGCTGGCCTGCGCGGCGACGTGGTTGCGCGCGGGGCCGGTTGTCGTAAGCTATGCCGATATTTTCTACAGCCCTGAAATCGTCGTGAACTTGATGCGAACCGACGCCGATTTGGTTGTCGCCTACGACACCAATTGGCACGCGCTGTGGTCGGCCCGCTTTGCCGAACCGCTCGCGGACGCCGAAACATTTTCGGCCGGCGCGGACGGGACATTGGACGAGATCGGCGAAAAACCGCAATCGATCGAGCAAGTCCGCGGTCAATACATGGGGCTGTTGAAGTTCGAACCCAACGGCTGGCATGCCGTCGAGGAGCTGTTCAGCGCATTGGGCGAGCACGAGATCGACAAAATGGACATGACCGGCATGCTGAAGCGACTGATCGCGCGCGGCGAGACCATCACGGCGGTTCCCAACACGGCGCCGTGGGGCGAGATCGATCAAGAAAGCGACCTCGACCTTTACGATGGCTGGATCAAAAACGGTACACTGGCCGTTCCGGCACAAGGAACAACATCATGACAACCCGTTTTCCGCGCCGTACGGCGCTCGGAACCACGCTCGCCGCCGGGCTTGCGCCAGGTACGGCGCACGCGGAAGAGACCGAAATCGTCCGGTGGCGGCACTATGTGAATTGCCGCTACGGCCAGCTGCATATTTTTTCGGCGCGCCCCAAGAATGAAGACGCAATCAAGCATCCACCGCTTGCGTTTTGCCACCCCTCGCCGACGTCCGGAGATTTTTATCACGACATTCAGGGATTGATGGCAACGGACCGTGTGGTGCATTGCCTCGACACGCCGGGATTCGGTTTCTCGGACGGCCCTGCCTCGAAGCCGAACATGGACGATTACGGCGGCGCCACCGCCGACGCGCTGGCCGATCTCGGGTTTGGGGCTGAACGGCGGATCGACATTTTCGGCTTTCATACCGGGGCATTGGTTGCAGCGGCGGCGGTGCTCGACCGTCCGTCCTTGTTCAGGCGTTTGGTCCTATCGGGCGTGCCTCATTACACCGACGAAGAGCGCGCCCGGCAGTATGCGCAAAACGTGCGGGGATACCCGTTTTTCGAAGATCCCGACTATGTGGGAACCATGTATCGCCGACTGGTCCTCGATGCCAAAGATTCGGGCCCAATCGAACGACGGCTCTCGCGTTTCGCCGACCGATTGCGCGCCGGCCCGCAAGGCATTTGGGGAATTGACGCCGTGTTCACGTACGATACCGGCAAAGCCCTGCCCAAATTGGACCTCCCGGTGCTGCTAATCGCGTTCAACGAAATGATGACCC
>JAGREB010000312.1 GCA_020446775.1 Paracoccaceae bacterium | reverse complement strand
CCGCGCACCAGGAATAATCCGGATCATCGTCCGGCCGGTATCGCGGGACGACATTACGATTTGCCACGGAAACTCAGCGAATGAATTTTTCTCCTGAACTGATGATCAGCGTCGGCTTGTTGGTCGTTGAAGTCGTCTTGATATTGCTTTGCCGCCAATGGGCGAAAAAGCCGATCGACCCGTTGAAGCCGCGTTTGGTCAATCCGACGATCGTGTTGTTTCTGCTCGCCGTCGCGTTCTTGGCAACGGCCGCACATGTCGTCTCGCTCATCACCGGCGTGCAATTGAAACCGCGCCGCATGAAAGGCATGCAGTAGTCCACGATGACGGCCACCGGCGTCCAAGACAATTCCGAACATCGCGAAACGCAAGTCCGCGCCCACTATGGTCTGTTCGAGCGCGCGCGGCTTGCGGTCGGAGAGTTGTCCGCGCGCGGCTTGGACCCCGAAAGGCTTACACCCAAGGACTTGGCCCCTTACGACCAAATGCATACCTGCGGGCCGCATGGCACCGAATTGACCATCGCGGCGCTCGGCGCAAAAGCCGGTGAACGCGTGCTCGATGTCGGCAGCGGCTTGGGCGGGCCGGCGCGCATGTTGAATGCCGCGTGCGGCTGCACGGTGACGGGTATCGATCTGACACCCGGTTTTGTCGCGATGGCCCAGGATTTTACACGCCGGACGGGCCAAACGGACAACGTCGGCTTTCAAATCGCGTCGGCGACCGCATTGCCGTTCGACGACGCGACTTTTGATCGCGCGTGGCACATTCACATGAGCATGAACGTCGCCGACAAACCGGCAATGTACGGCGAAATCGCGCGGGTTCTGAAACCCGGCGGGACGTTTGTTTTGTATGATCCAATTCGTGGACCGGGCCCCGAACCCGAATACCCGGTTCCCTGGGCGATGACGCCGGAAACCAGCTTCCTGCTAACCGCCGATGCCATGCTCGCCACGATTTCGAGCGCCGGGTTCGAGATTGTCCGTCATGACGATGTCTCCGCCGATGGACTACGATGGTTCGAGGACATGGACCGCGCGCGCGCCGCGCAACCGCCCCCGCCTAACGCAGCGCCCGTGGATCCGCGAATGGCGGCGCTGACACTGAACCATCGCAAGAATTTGCGCACTGGCGCCATCGCTCTGCTTCGGGCAACTTTCAGCCGTCGTTAGCTTTAGACGCCGCGGATCGAACCAAAATTATGTCGCCGAAGTCCGTTCATGCGCACCTGCAAGCTGCGCAGGATGCCGTTCGCGCCGGCAAGAATGCCGCAGCTGAAAAAGCGTTTCGCAAAGCGATCGCGCTTGCGCCCGGCGACCCCAACCTATGGGGCCAGCTTTCGGATGTATTAGAGCGCCTGGGACGCGTGCACGAAGCGGCCGATGCCGTCGCCAAAGCGCATGAGCTTGACCCCAGCAATCTGATCGCGCCGTTACGGCGTGCGCCGCTGGAACTGCGTGCGGGATTGTTGAAACGTGGCTGGGCGACCTACGAGCTAACTCAGCACGCGTTCTTCAAAGGCGACCGCCCCTTGCCGCAACCGCGGTGGCAAGGCGAACCGCTCGCCGGGAAATCGATCCTGCTGACCAGCGACCAAGGTGTCGGCGAACAGATCATGTTCGCGAGCATGCTGCCCGATTTGATCGCAGCGGGCGCAACGATCACGCTTGAATGCGAGGCGCGCTTGATTCCCATCCTGGCACGGTCGTTTCCCGGCGTGCGTTTGGTGCCATGGCAAACGCCGCAACACCCGGCGGTTACCGACGCGGCCATCGACTACCGCTGCATCTTTGGCGCGGCCGGACGTTGGTTGCGGCCGAGCTTCGAAAGCTTTCCGCGAAATTCCGGATATTTGAAGGCAGATGCCGCGAAGACGGCCATGTTGCGGGCGCGCTATACCGAGGCGGCGCGCGGACGCCCGGTCATAGCGCTGTGCTGGCACAGTGCAGCTGTCACCTACGGCAACGAAAAATCGATCGGCGTGGCAACGCTGGCCCCGCTTCTTGCCCGCGACGACGTGCTTTGGGTCAACGCCCAGTATGGCGATGCGCGGCGCCAAATCGACACGGCACGCATTTTGACCGACGAGGATGTCGATCCGACCGGCGATCTCGATGCCGCGGCGGCACAGATCGCCGCATGCGACCGCGTCATCACGGTCAGCAGCGCCACGGCACATTTGGGCGGCGCGCTCGGCCGGCCGACGTGGGTCATGTTGTCGAAGCAGACCGGACGGCATTGGTATTGGTATCCGGAACGCGGCGCCAATCCGTGGTACCCATCGGCCGCGTGTTTTGTCCAAAAGACCCAAGACCAATGGCCTGACGTTATTGCCACGGTCGACCGGGCCTTGACCAAGTCCCTACGGCAGGCTACCTAGCCCACTCGTGGAATTTGATGACCGGATTGCGGCCACGTTAAAAACCGCTAAAAGGTTGAGGGCCTGAGCCCCCGCCGTTTCCGGTCGGGGGCTTTTTTGTGCCTGCATATCCCCCGGCAAGGCGCGAGACGAACGAAGGACGATTGCGATGAAAAGCGACGATCAAACACAACGCGGCTGGGCGCTCGAAACTCAGTTAGTACGCGGCGCAACCGAACGCAGCCAGTTCTCGGAGACCAGCGAAGCGATCTTCATGAACTCTGGCTACGTTTACGGCTCCGCCGAAGAAGCGGAGAACTCGTTCAACGGCACGCTGGAGCGGTTCGTCT
This sequence comes from Paracoccaceae bacterium, assembly GCA_020446775.1. Lineage (GTDB taxonomy): Bacteria > Pseudomonadota > Alphaproteobacteria > Rhodospirillales > Rhodospirillaceae > VGEM01. The sequence goes on along the minus strand of JAGREB010000312.1, from coordinate 1,374 downwards.
ATTCGCGCTTCCGCAATCCGACCGTGGCGATGTTCGAAAAACGCCTCGCATTGATCGAGGGCGCGGAAGACTGTCGCGCCACGGCCAGCGGCATGGCCGCTGTGTTCGCCGCGCTTGCATGCCAACTGAACGCCGGCGACCGTTTGGTTGCGTCGCGCGCGCTGTTCGGGTCGTGCTACTACATCTGCGCCGAACTGTTGCCGCGCTTCGGCGTGAAGACCGAATTGGTCGATGGGCGCGATCTCGCGGCATGGAAAAAAGCGTTGGCGACTCCGGCGAAAGCCGTATTCCTGGAAAGCCCGTCGAACCCGGGACTGGAAGTGATCGACATCGCCGCCGTGAGCAAACTTGCGCATGCGGCCGGCGCAACCGTTGTGGTCGACAACGTCTTCGCCACACCGATCCTGCAACAGCCGATGAAATTCGGCGCCGATGTCGTCGTCTACTCGGCCACCAAGCATATCGACGGCCAGGGCCGGTGCCTTGGCGGCGCCGTTCTCGGCAGCAAACAATTCATCGACGAAAAATTCACGCCGTTTCACCGCCACACCGGGCCGAGCCTAAGCCCGTTTAATGCCTGGGTGCTGTTGAAAGGGCTCGAGACGCTCGAAATGCGCATCGCGCGCCATTGCGCCAACGCGCTGGAGGTCGCGACTTTCCTCGCGCAACAGAAGCAGCTATCGAAAGTTCTCTATCCCGGCCTCGACAGCCATCCGCAATACGAATTGGCGCAGAGTCAAATGAGCGCCCCCGGCAACGTGGTGGCATTCGAGGTCGAAGGCGGAAAATCGGCGGCGTTTCGTTTTTTGAATGCGCTGAAGATCATCGACATTTCCAACAACCTCGGCGATGCCAAGAGCCTGATCTGTCATCCCGCCACGACGACGCATCAGCGCTTGCAGCCGGCCGAGCGCGAATTGGTCGGAATTACCGATGGCTTTGTCAGACTGTCGGTGGGACTTGAAAATCCGCAAGACCTAATTACCGATTTGCGACAGGCGCTCGCGGCATAGTCGTTCTCTAAGTACGGGCACTTCGCCGCGTTAACTCAACTAGGCGTGTATTGACGGCGCTACGGCCGATGCGTGACAACACGTCGACACGGTCGCGTGCGGCCGTCGGCAGAACAACAAAAATCGCGCAGTAACCATGTATGAAAAAGTGACCCATAGCATCGTCGTCTCGGTGCGGCCGTTTTACCTCGACGAACAGTCGGCGCCCGACCGCAATCACTTCGTTTGGGCTTATCGGGTCAATATCGAGAACCGGGGCGACGACACGGTTCAGCTTTTGAACCGCCATTGGCGCATCACCGACAAATTGGGGCGGCTGCAAGAGGTCAAGGGCCCGGGCGTGGTCGGCGAGCAGCCCGTT
>JAGREB010000311.1 GCA_020446775.1 Paracoccaceae bacterium | reverse complement strand
GACGCCTGCGACAAGCTGCGCTACGAGGCCCTGACGGACGAGGCGCTGCTGGACGGCGACGGCGACCTGAGGGTCCGCATCGATACCGACCGCGAGGCCCGCACGGTAACCGTGGCGGACAACGGCATCGGCATGAACCGCGACGACCTGATCGCGAATTTGGGGACCATCGCCAAATCGGGCACGGCGGATTTCCTGAAATCGCTGTCGGGCGACAACGCCAAGGACGTCAAACTGATCGGCCAATTCGGCGTCGGGTTCTATTCGTCGTTCATGGTCGCCGACAAAGTCGAGGTGTTCAGCCGCAAGGCCGGCGAGGCGCACGGCTGGCATTGGACCAGCGACGGGCGCGGCACCTTCACCGTGAACGAATCCACCGACGTCGCGCGCGGCACCAAGATCGTGCTGCACATCAAAAACGATGCTGAAGAATTCCTGGAAGCCTTCCGCCTGCGCCAGATCGTCAAGACCTATTCCGACCACATCGCCGTGCCGGTGATCCTCGATCCTGTGCCCAGCGATAAGAAAGATGGTGAAAAGAAGGACGACAAAAAAGAAGGCGAAGATCAAGACACCGGACCGGAAACCCTCAACTCGGCTTCGGCTTTGTGGATGCGGCCCAAGAGCGAGATCACCGAGGAGCAATATAGGGAATTCTACCACCACGTCGGCCATGGCTTCGACGAGCCCTGGCATACGCTGCATTTCAAGGCCGAAGGCGCAATCGAATACACAGCGCTGTTGTTCGTGCCGTCGACCAAACCGTTCGACCTGTTCCATCCGGAACGCAAATCCAACGTCAAACTTTACGTCAACCGCGTCTTCATTTCAGACAAGCTCGACGGATTGTTGCCGCGCTATCTGCGCTTCGTGCGCGGCGTGGTCGACAGTTCCGATCTGCCGCTCAATGTCAGCCGCGAAATGCTGCAATCCAATCCCGTCCTGCGCAAGATTCAAAGCGGCCTGGTCAAGCGTCTGTTGAAGGACTTTAAAGACCGCGCCGAGAATGCCGACGACTACGCCAAATTCTGGGAGGTGTTCGGCGCGGTGTTCAAAGAAGGACTGTACGAGGATTTCGAGCGCCGCGAAGACTTACTCGAACTGGCGCGCTTTAAATCCACGAATGGCGACGGCTGGACATCGCTGAAGGATTACGCGGGGCGCATGAAAGACGGCCAGGACGCGATCTACTTCATCACCGGTGACGACCTCGGCATGTTGCGCTCAAGCCCGCAACTGGAAGGCTTTATCGCCAAGGGCATCGAAGTTCTGTTGCTGACCGATCCAATCGACGAGTTCTGGATCACGTCCGGTAATGTGTATGACAAGAAATCTTTCAAGTCGGTGCTGGAAGCGGGCGATGACCTTGCCAAGATCAAGGGCGGCGATGAGCCGGAGAAAAAAGACGATACCGCTGGCGCGGCGTCGGAACAAGCGCTGAAAGACTTGATCGAGTCCCTTAAGAAAACCTTGGAAAAAGCCGTTGCCGACGTGCGTACCACGGATCGTTTGACCGGCAGTCCGTGCGTGCTCGCGGCTGAAACCGGCGGCATGAGCCTTCATCTGGCGCGCATGTTGAAACAGCATGGCGAAGCGCCCGAGATGAATATCCGCAAGGTGCTCGAAATCAATCCCAAGCATCCGCTGATCAAGCGCATGACGGCGCTGTCGGGCGCGGCCCTCGACGACGCGGCGCACTTGCTGCTGGATCAGGCGCGCATCGTCGAAGGCGAGCCGGTCACCGACCCGGCGGCGTTCGCCAAACGTCTGTCGGCGGTGCTGGAAAAAGCGCTGGGGTAATCTTCACCGCACGTTCGAGCAGTTAGTTGGCGGCCATACCCGATCGCGCACGGTGGATTTTTTCCGCCCGCGCCTTCAAGGCTTCGTTCATGAGCACATACCCGCGCTCAATAGCTTCGGGGCCCAGCGGCACGAACGGCAAGGCGAAACCGGAGAAATCCTCGTCGTGATCGAGGCGCGTGCGATCGGGCCCGAGGGCGGTGAGAACGAAGCGATGCTCTCCGTGAAATACGCCCTTAACACCACCGCCCCAATAAAGCCGTTCGCCGTCATCGAGGACGCGGATCCGCGCTTTGAGATCGAGTGCATGGCCATCGGGCTTTTGGATGAAGACATGGATTTTGTCCCGAAGCCGTAGCGTGCCGGCATCCCGGTCTTCAAGAACGCTGACTTTCACGTGGTATGGGTTCCATTCAGGATAGCGATCGAAGTCCCGCAACACGTCCCACACCACGGATACCGGGGCTTGGATTTCGGTTTTGGTACGGATTTCAGTTGTGGGCGTCGCGCAGCCGCCAAGAGCAAGCATGCCGGTCAAGCCGAGGGGAAGAGCGAGATGTTTCATTTCTGTCCTGCCTTTCGTGAATGTCGATGGCCGAACAGTGCCCGCCGTAGTGGGGGAGCGCATTTACATATGTTAAGCTGGCGCAGCTCGCGTTTTCTCTGCGGCAAACATGAAACACGAAGCGAACCTGAGGGAGACCGTCGCCAAAATCGCGCCGTTACCTGACGACGCGGCCACTCGCTTCTGCGCCATTTTCTCGCCACGGAAGATTCCGAACGGAACGGACGTGGTCGAAGCAGGCAGCATGCCGAAGCAGATCGGGTTTGTCGCACGCGGCTTATTGCGGTCCTATTACATCTCGCCAAAAGGCGAAGACGTGAATAAGCATTTTTTCACGGCCGGATCGTTCTTCGCGCCGCTTACGTCGCTCGTCACGGGTGCCCCGAGCCCGGTCTATATCGGTGCACTCCAAGATAGCGACCTGCTCGTCGCCGATTACGCGGCGTTGTTGAAATTGTACGCATCGGTCCCGGCCATCAATACTCTCGGGCGCGTGTTGGTTGAACACGCATGGATCGGTAAAGAGCGCCGCGAGACCCAACTGATTATGCTTGACGCAGCACAGCGCTATGCGGCCTTCAAGCGCGAGTTTTCTGGGCTTGAGGATGAAATCCCGCAGTATCACATTGCGTCTTACTTGGGGATCACACCGGTTCAGCTTTCGCGCATCCGGCGCGCAGCGAAATCATAATCTTGGGTTGTTCGCTCAGATATGCCGCACGTGGCCAGGCGTGAGTTGTTTGATGCTGGCCGCGCCACACTGCGCCATGGCGACGCGGGTTTCGCCGTGGATCATCGCCAACACCTGTTCGACGCCTTCTTGCCCGAACGACCCTAGACCCCACAGATAAGGCCGGCCGACCCCGACGGCGGTGGCGCCCATCGCCAAGGCCTTGACCACGTCGGCGCCGCGCCGGAAGCCGCTGTCGACCAGCACTGGAATGCGGCCTTTGACGGCGGCCAGGATCGGTTCGAGCGCCTCGATGGTCGAAAGTCCCGAATCCTCGGCACGTCCGCCATGATTGGACACGATCATGCCGTCGAAACCAGTCCTGACGCAAAGCTCAGCATCCTCGGGCGTCATCACGCCTTTGATCAGCATCGGCATCTTCACGTCGTCATGCAAACGCTTGAGGCGGTCCCAAGTCACGTTGTCCGAAACAACACCTTTGATGCCCGCGGCGGCGAAGTCGATACGGTCGAAGTTGACTTTGCGCTGGAGGCTCGTTTCGACAGAGCTGTTATCGTGACAATCGGTACAGGTGCGCGTGTCCTGCCGCGCGAGGCGTTCTTGGGTTTCCATCCGCCGTCCCGAAACGCGGTCGACGGTCACCGCGATGGCCTGGCTGCCGGCGGCTTTGGCGCGCAGGCACAGGCTTTTGGCGACGTCGTAGCTGCGCGTCGGATAGAGCTGAAAAACCACCGGAGCGCCACGGGCCTCGATTGCGTCTTCGATCGCGGTGTTGGCGAAGCTCGACAGCATTTGCAGGTGATTGCCTTTTTGCGCGGCGTGCGCAACGGCGACTTCGGCCTCGGGATGGTAGGCCATGCAGCCACCCACGGGTGCAATGTAAACCGGGCTACCCCAAGTCTGGCCGAAGATACTCATGCTCATGTCGAGCTTGGACACGTCATTGAGCCGGCGCGGCCGCAACTGAAATTTTGTGAAACCTTCGCGGTTGGCGCGCAGAGAGACTTCGGCCTCGACGCCGCCCGCCATGTAGCCGAAGTGCGCCGGCGGCACGGTGTTACGTGCGGCGACCTCGAAATCGAAAATGTTGATGGCGTCCTCGGGCCGCGCGATTACCAGCGAGGGATCGAGCGCCGCCCATACCATTGGGTCCGGCGGCCGCGTACCGGTTGCCGCGGCCCCTTGCGCCCAAGCGCGGCGAACGTCGGGCGCGATCAGCGGACTAGCGGCAATAAACTGCAAAAGCCTTCGGCGGCTAGCCGAGACGCGTGACGGCAACATCGGTCGGATCCCCCGCAAAATCACAATGTGTCCGAACGCATGATCGCGCGCCGCCGCGCGAACGGCAATCGGCTACGGGGATTAGCTGCGCCCCGTTTAATCCGTCCGTGGCGGCGACGAGAGTGGCGGCGACGAGAGTGGCGGCGACGGTACTGGCGTTCCGTAGTTTTGGGCGGTGTTTCGCGGCTTGTGGAGGCCATGGCGGAGGCGAAGCGCGGGCTGTTCCACGAACCGCCAGGACAAAAAGGCGAGGCCAAGGACCAGCGGCAACGCGAAAAGGAGAAGCCGGCCGGGGCCAAGCGCGCCGTCATGGGCGGCGACAATCGCCTGCTGGACCGGAAAGGCGAAAAGATATGTCCCGTACGAAAGGTCGCCGATTGTTTCGCCGAGACGCGCATGTATGCCGCGCGCCAATGCCGCGTAAATGACAAGATAGGGCAGCGCGATGTACATCGCGACTAATCGGTATTCCTTCCATGCAAAAACGACCAGGAGCGCGACGCATCCAAGCGCGAGGTATTTGTTGTGCGGGATGTTGTCCCGGTGAATCCAGAACGCCGCGCCGATCAGAAAGAAGAGGCCTTGCTTGAGTACATAGTACGCGGGCCCACCGGGAAACAGGAGTCCACCCTGGTTGGCCCATCCCCATCCGAGAACCGTCGTCGTGTACGCCGTGAGCGCGGCAACGATCGCCAAACAGGCGAGCACCGGCCGCGGCTTAAGCAATCCGAGCACGCACGCCACCGGAAGCAAAATGTAAAACGCCGATTCGATCGGCAACGTCCACAGCGAACCGTTGACGATATGGGCTTGCGGATTCGTGGCGAATGTATCCGGCAGGACTTGCCGTATCCAAAAGATCGAAACGTTCTGCAAATGACGAAACGTCTCGCCGTTTGAAAAATACGCGCCGAGGCGTTGCGTGGTGTACATCGGCCCGATCACGACAATCTCGAACACCGTGACCAGGGCCAGCGCGGGAAGAATCCGCAAGGCGCGCGATGTAAAGTAGATGCCGACGCTGCGCCCCAGCACCGACCGCGCCACCAGGAAGCCGCTGATCACGAAAAAAATCGCGACGCCCCAGCCGCCGCCGGTATCGTACTCACCCAAGTAATTGGCAAACGGCTCGGTGACTTGTCCCGTCAAGGGATAGCAGTGACTGACCAAAACCAGGACAGCCGCGAACAACCGGATTAAATCGAAATTGTTCTCTTTCGGGTTGAACGACTGGCCGATGGTCTTGAGTCCAAGCCTTGCCGTCCAGCCGCCGGGTCCGCTCAATCGCAAATGTTTGAACATGTCGGTTCGCTGCCAGGAAATTCACACTGAATATGCGAGAGCGCCCTAAACCTAATCCACGGGCCGGTCCAATGAATACGTGTCTTTGCGGTGTATATCAATTTTTTGGAAGCGGCTTCGACAAAGCCTGATCGACCGCGGTGATCACGTCGCTCCAGTGGTCCTGACGCACTTGCACGAAGGAATGGACCGACGGGTACCACGGGTTCGGGTCGCGCTCGGGAAACCAGTACCAATGCCGGCCCTTTGTTTTGGGCAGCAGCACAAACGCCGGCTTGCCGAGCCCGCCACCGATATGTGCGGTGACCGTGCTGACGGTGACGATCATGTCCGTGGCCGCCGCTTGCGCCGCCGCGTCGTCGAGATTGCCGGACGGATCGACATCGTCTTCGGTGAAGACGCGGGATTGATCGATGGTCGGCCGCGCTTGGCCGTATTGCAGGTTCACCCACATGATATTGTCGCGGGCGAGCAACGATTCTAGGGCAGGTAATGGGATCGATTTTTCCTCGCCCATGATCGGCGCGGCACTGAACCACGTCAGCCCGGCGATACGCCGGCCCTTGGCGCGCTCCAGATAGCGCCGGCGCAGATGCGCAACCCGGTCCGGATCGGGTTTGAGATATCCTTTGCGGTGCGAAAAGCTTTCGAACGACGGACGCAACCAACGTCCCGCGTAACCGAGCGCACAATGGAAATCGACGCCGGGCGCCGTGACCGCCGGATGAAACGGATTCTGCCAGGGGACGACGCGCACCTCGGGGAACGAGCGTTGCAATAACGGAACCAAACGCGCTTCAACCTCAAGCACCACGCGCGCGCCTTGGGATATCAGATCGGGCACCATCGACGCGAACATGATCTGCTCGCCGACGCCTTGATCGTAGCCGAGCACGATGGTCTTGCCGCTGAGATTTTCACCCTGCCAATGCGGCGACGGCAGCGGGCGGTCGCCGCCGTTCCACCACGGCCGCTGCAAAAGGCCATAGGTCTGCCATGCATGGGTAAGGTCGCCGGCGCGAAATTGAAGCGGCGCAAGCATGAACGGATATTGATCGTTTCCGGGATCGCGCGCTCGCGCTTCCTTGATCGCCGAGGCCGCTTCGGCAGGACGTTCTAACTTTTCAAGAACATGCGCGCGCTGTTGCCAAATCTTGACCGCGTTCCGGTCGCGCGCCAGCGCCTCGTCTACATGGGTCAGGGCCGTCTCGTCGTCACCGCCCTTCAGCGCCAGCATACTCAGTTGCAGATGCGGAAGCGGCGATGCGGGGTCGGCATTTGCGGCCGATTCAAAGGCCGTTTTGGCGTCGGCGATTTGATTGACGGCCGCATAAACGGACCCGAGTTTCAGACGCGCGGCAGTGTTGGTTGGCTCGAGTGCCAGCGTGCGCCGGAAGGCGTCGATGGCCTCGGCCCAGCGCTTGACGCGCGCCAGCCGGTCGGCGAGCGAAAACCACGCGACGGCATCGGTGCTGCCGTCCTCGCTCATGCGGCGATAGGCGGCGAATAGCGCCATCGCATCGGATGCCGGTTGAGTCATCGAAGCGTTCGAAGTTTGCCGGGATACCGGCTTACGAGCGAGCGTTCAGCGGGTCAAGCCGTGCGGCGGCAAGAACCGGGCCGAGGTCCGGCGTTTGAATCCAGATCGCGACACCGTGCGCGCCGGGATCGCGTGCCGGCACGGTCCAGCGGCGGGTCGCAAGGCCCGGGCCCATGCGGCCCAA
>JAGREB010000310.1 GCA_020446775.1 Paracoccaceae bacterium | reverse complement strand
ATCGAGTACTACAGCCACGTCATGCACATCGTGTCGAACGTGGAAGGCGAGATCGACCCGAAGTACGACGCCCTCTCCGCATTGATGGCTGGATTTCCCGCCGGCACGGTTTCGGGCGCGCCCAAAGTACGGGCCATGGAAATCATCGAGGAACTGGAAACCGAAAAGCGCAGCTTTTACGGCGGCGCAATCGGTTATTTCTCGGCCAACGGCGACATGGATACCTGCATTGCCTTGCGCACATCGTGCGTGAAAGACGGCGAGGTCATCGTTCAGGCCGGCGGTGGAATCGTCGCGGACAGCGATCCGGAATCCGAATTCCAGGAAAGCAATAACAAGGCTAAAGCCCTGATCCGCGCCGCCGAAGAAGCGATCAAATACGCGACCCGCGGCAATCGATAGGCGGGGTTATCCGGCGGTATTGGCGTTGGCCGCGGCCTTGCTTGTCACCGATGCCGATTTACGGCGCACGATCTCGGTAACCGGTACGATCGCGAAACCACGCTCCCTGACGGTCTGAAGCCACGTCGCAAGCGCATCGTGAGTGGCATCATGCGGGTGCCCGATGGCAATCGCGCTGCCATGTTCGTGGGCAAGCCGTTCCACTTCGGCCAATTGAGCCGCAATCGCCGTTGCGTTGGCGTCGTTATCCAAGAAAACATCGCGTGCGACGTGCGGCACAAGTGCGGTCGCGGCCAGCGCCTCGCCGCGCGTGGCGGCCGTGGTGCGTGAATCGAGCCAGAAGAGTCCGTCGGCCTTCAAAACACTCATCACCGCGGCCATCCGCTCGGGATCGGCCGTCAAACGGCTGCCCATGTGATTGTTGATACCGACAAAACCCGTCCATCCGGTCAGCATGGAATGCAACCCGGCCGCAATTTCACCCGGACTCATCGCCATGGTCAGGGCGCGCGGGCCCGGATCCTCACCGCCATTGAGCGGCTCCATGGGCACGTGGACCATCACCTCATGGCCGGCGCGGCGTGCCAGATCGGCCCACCCCTGCAAATCGTGCGCATAGGTGAGAAACGACAGAGTCAGCGGCGCGGGCAGTTCCACCATGCGCTGCGAACGCGCGCGGTCGAGCCCCATATCATCGACCACAATAGCGATTGCCGGTAACGCGGGGTCGGCCTGAGTTGGGACTGCGTAAGCGACCATCGGCGGCCGAGAAACTTCGGCGGGCGGTGCTGGAGGGTCGAAACTTTGAAGCGTCTCGCCTGATCGCGAAAAGAACCCATCGATCCTCGGGTCGTTTCGAGACGGACCTGAAAACTTTTCCGAATTCAAACTGAGAAACGGGGGCGGCTGATAGCTTTGCGGTCGAGAAACCGAGGCTGCGGTGTTCGAAGGCGCCACTCTGGCGGCTTGTGTGGTGGCTTGCGGGCCCGCCGCGACGTTCGATTGCGGTTTCTGCGAGACGTTGTACCACGCCCCCATCACCGCCCCGAACATGACAAAGACGATGGCGGCCGTGGCCACGAGCAAAGGGTGCGCGCCGAATACACCATGGCGCGACGATGAAGCTTTTGACTTGCGAGTCATTTCGATTTCAGGAGCGCGATTTTTGTAATTTGAACCACCCGATCGCCCGAAACTGCCCAAGACAGGTTAATTGCTTGTGAAGACACGGATTTTCCCAAGTTTCCGAGGCCAATGCGGCAGTTGACGGCCTCTCGCCCGGTGGGCATGTTGCGGCCAAGAAGAGGACTAATCGCCATGTTCCTGCTGATCGATAACTACGACAGCTTTACCTATAACTTGTGGCACTTCCTGGGCGAATTGGGCGCCGAGGTTGCGGTGCATCGCAATGACAAGATTTCCGTACCCGATGCTTTGGCCCTGAAACCGCAAGGGATCATTCTTTCGCCCGGCCCCTGCGACCCCGACCGGGCCGGGATCTGCCTTGACCTGATATCCAAGGGCGCTGGCAAAGTACCGATTTTCGGCGTGTGTCTCGGCCACCAAGCCATCGGTCAGGCATTCCAGGGCCGCGTGGTGCGCGCGCCGGTGCCGATGCACGGCAAGGTCAGCGAAATCACGCATACCGGTCACGCGATGTTCGACGGCGTGCCGGCGCGCTTCAAGGCCACGCGCTATCACTCGCTGATTGTCGACCGCGCGACGCTTCCGCCGCAACTCGAGATCACGGCGACCACCGACGACGGTCTGGTCATGGGCGTCGCGCACAAGTCCGAACCCATCTACGGCGTGCAATTCCATCCCGAGAGCATCGCGTCGCAGTACGGTCACCACATCTTGCGGAATTTCTTGGTCTCGACCGGGTTCGCCGCGCGCGATGTCCCGAAGTCGGCGATCACGGCCACAGCGGCATGACCGATCTTAAGCCGACACTCGCCCGGCTTGCCGACGGCGCGCAACTCTCCGAGACCGAGGCCGAAGCAGCTTTCGAGATCATCATGTCGGGCGCGGCTTCGCCGGTTCAAATGGCCGCGTTCCTGATGGCGTTGCGCGTACGCGGCGAAACGACCGCCGAGTTGACCGGTGCGGCGCGAATCATGCGCGCCAAGGCGTTGAAGGTCGACGCGCCCGACGATGCCATCGATACCTGCGGCACAGGCGGCGACGCCTCCGGCACCTTCAACATTTCGACCGCCGTGGCTTTCGTCGTCGCGGGATGCGGTGTGCCGGTTGCAAAGCATGGCAATCGCGCAATGAGTTCGAAGTCGGGTACTGCCGATGCTTTGGCTGCCTTGGGCGTCAATCTGGACGCAACGCCTGACGTGATCGCCCGCGCGATCAAAGAGGCCGGTGTCGGATTTCTATTTGCACAGAAACACCACAGCGCCATGAAACACGTCGCGCCGGTTCGCACCGAATTGGGCACCCGCACGATCTTCAATCTGATCGGTCCACTGTCGAACCCAGCCGGCGCCAAGCGGCAATTGATCGGCGTGTTTGCCCGCAAATGGGTCAAGCCGGTCGCCGAAACCTTGGGCCGGCTCGGGTCGGAGTCCGCTTGGGTGGTGCATGGCTCCGACGGTTTGGATGAATTGACGACCACAGGCGCATCGTTTGTCGCCGAATTGAAGAACGGCAAGGTCCGCGAATTCGAGGTCGCGCCCGAAGACGCAGGCTTGCCGCGCGCGAATGCGTCCGCCTTGAAGGGCGGCGATGCCGCGCACAACGCTCACGCCCTCAAAGAGCTGTTGCATGGACATGCCGGCGCGTACCGCGACATCGTCATCTTGAATGCGGCGGCGGCCTTAGTGGTGGCCGGCAAAGCGAACGACCTCAAAGCCGGCGCGGCGATGGCGGCAGAGTCCATCAAGTCCGGCAATGCGTTGAAAGCGCTCGATGGGCTTGTCGCGATATCCAACGGCCGCGCGCCATGAGCGATACCCTGACAGCCATTATCGACAAACGCCGCGTCAGCGTGGCGCGCGCGAAATCCGAATACAAAATCGCCGACATCGAACACGCGGCAAAAACCGCCTCGCCCGTGCGCTCGTTTTCCGGAGCGCTTCAAGTAAAGGTCGGCGCAGGCGGTTATGGACTCATCGCGGAGATCAAGAAGGCTTCGCCGTCCGCGGGTTTGATCCGCCCCGATTTCGATCCACCCGCACTGGCACGGGCCTACGAACGTGGCGGCGCTGCGTGTCTTTCGGTTCTCACAGAAACAGAACACTTTCAAGGCGCGAATTCGTTTCTAACCCAAGCGCGCGAGGCCGTGCAGTTACCGGCGCTGCGTAAGGATTTCATGATCGATCCCTATCAAGTGATCGAGGCGCGCGCGCTCGGCGCCGATTGTATTCTGCTCATCATGGCCGCGCTCGACGATGCATTGGCGGCGGAGTTGGAACGAGTGGCCGTATCCTACGCGATGGATGTTTTGGTCGAAGTTCACGACGAGACCGAGCTGGAACGGGCGCTGAAACTGAAATCGCCATTGATCGGCGTGAACAACCGAAACCTGAAAACGCTGAAAGTGGATATCGGCACGACCGAAAGGCTCGCGAAGCTGTTGCCGAAAGACCGCGTGTTGGTGGCCGAAAGCGGCCTCAAAACGGCGGACGATCTGGCACGGCTGGCCAAATCGGGCGCGAAGCGGTTTTTGATCGGTGAGTCGCTGATGAAACAGGCCGACGTCGAAAAAGCGACCCGTGCCATCCTTGCGCACGAGGCCGTCCATGCCTAAGCGCAAATCAAAAAAATCCCTCACGCACTTCGATGCGCAAGGCAACGCGGTCATGGTCGACGTAAGCGCGAAGCCCGCGACAACGCGCGAAGCGGTCGCCAAAGGATCGGTCTATATGAACGCCGATACGTTGCGGCTGATTACGTCGGGCAATGTAAAAAAAGGCGACGTGCTCGCCGTCGCGCAACTCGCCGGAATCATGGCGGCGAAACGCACACCCGACCTGATCCCATTGTGCCACCCCCTCGCCTTGTCGTCGGTGAAAGTCGATCTCGCCCCCGATGCCAAGAAGAAGGCCGTGCACATCACTGCGACCTGCAAGGTCACCGGCGCCACCGGCGTCGAAATGGAAGCGCTCGCCGCGGTCAGCGCCGCCGCCCTGACGGTCTACGATATGTGCAAAGCCGTCGATCGCGGGATGACGATTACCGATATCCGTCTTGTGAAGAAAACGGGCGGCAAGTCCGGAACGTTCACCGCGTCATGATTTCCGTCGCCGAAGCGCGCCAAAAGATCGTCGCGGCGCTGACGCCCGTCGCGCGCGAAACCGTTCCCGTCGCCGAAAGCTTGGGCCGTGTTCTCGCCATGGATGCGGTTGCGCGTATCTCACACCCCGTAGCGGATGTTTCGGCAATGGACGGCTATGCCGTTCGCACCGCCGATGCCGTGGTTGGCGCGTCGTTGAACGTGGTTGGCGAGTCTGCCGCCGGACATCCGTGGCCCGGCACGGTTGGGGCCGGCCAAGCCGCACGCATTTTTACCGGCGCTTATGTTCCTGCCGGCGCCGACGCGGTCGTCATCCAAGAAGACACCGAAGCCACAGGCGATACCGTCGCTGTCAAAGAAGCGGCCATTCAAGGCCGGCATATCCGGCCCGCCGCGCAAGATTTCAAAACCGGCGAGATGGTTTTGCCGGCACCTAAACGCCTGACCTTTCGCGATGTCGGATTGCTCGCAGCGATGAACTTGCCCGAGATCGAGGTTTTCCGCCGCCCGCGCGTTGCCGTGCTGTCGACTGGCGACGAAGTAGTGATGCCGGGCGACCCCGTGGCCTACGGCCAGTTGGTGTCGGCAAACGGTCCCGGTCTGTGCGCTTTCGTGCGCCACCACGGCGGCGAAGCAATTCACTTGGGTGTCGCCAAGGACGACGAAACCTCTTTGCGCGCCTTGGCCGAGTCCGCCACCGGTGTCGATATGATCGTCACATCGGGCGGCGTATCGGTGGGCGACCACGATCTGATCGGATCGGTGCTCGGCCGTGCCGGTCTGGACGTCGGCTTCCACAAGATCGCCATGCGGCCCGGCAAACCGCTGATGTTCGGGACGTTCAAAGCGACCCCGTTCATGGGCCTGCCCGGCAATCCTGTCTCGGCGATGGTCTGCGCCATTTTGTACTTGGCACCGGCCCTGGCCCGCCTGCAAGGTTTACCGGGACACGCGCCTGCAACGACTTCAGTCATGCTGGCGGCATCGATCAAGGCCAACGACAAACGCGAGGATTATTTGCGGGCGACGCTCGCGCGCGACTCAAGCGGGACTTTGACCGCCACGCCCTATGCCAAGCAAGACAGCGCGATGCTGACGACTTTGGCGCGCGCCGATGCGCTGATTGTGCGCCCGCCGTTCGCGCCCGAGGCGAAACCGGGCGACTACGTGCCCGCGATCATCATGTCCACGGATATTTGATATGCTGGGCGCGCGACAGTGAATATTATTTTAGCGAGGCCGTCATGACCACACCGACCGATGTCGTAAAGCAGTTCTTCGACGCCATGAGCCGCCGCGATTTTCCCGGCATGGAAGCCGTGATGGCGCCGAACTTCAAAATGACCGTCACCGGCGGTCACGTTTTCTCGCATCCGCGCGATTTCGCCGCCCGTGCGCTCGCCCAGCAAAAATCGGCACGCAAGACGACGGACCGCTACGAGGAAATCCCCTCGGCGAAAGGCACGATCGTTTACGCCATGGGTTCGATGGCCGGGGAATGGAACGACGGTACGACATATTCCAAAATCCGTTACATCGACCGCTTCGAGATCGAGGACGGCAAGATCGTCGACATGAACGTGTGGAGCGACATGTCGGAATTCCGTCCCAAGGCGTAAGACGCGGCGCGATGTAATTAGCGGCGCAATTCGTACCAATCGCACATACCAATCGCACAAGGAATCAGGACATGGCTCGCCCGCATATCATGTTCATCCAAGCTCAGGATT
>JAGREB010000309.1 GCA_020446775.1 Paracoccaceae bacterium | reverse complement strand
GCCATCGCCCAGAACGACATCAAGCGGCTGATGGCCTACAGCTCCATCGGCCACGTCGGTTATGCGCTCATCGGTCTTGCGGTCGGCACCACGGAAGGCGCGCGCGGCGTGATGTTCTACTTGGCCGTCTATCTGTTTATGAATCTCGGAACCTTTGCCTGCATCATGGCGATGCGGATCAAGGGGCGGTTCGTCGAAAACATCAACGACCTTGCCGGCATCTCGCGCACCAACCCCGGCATCGCCATGGCCTTGGCGATCTTCATGTTCTCGATGGCCGGTATTCCGCCGATGGCGGGATTCCTGGCCAAATTCTACGTCTTCATGGCTGCCGTAAACGCCGGCATGGTGCCGCTCGCGGTGTTCGGTTTGATCGCCAGCGCCATAGGTGCGTTCTACTATCTACGCCTGATCAAGATCATGTACTTCGACGCTGCGGTCGACGCCTTCGACAAACCGGCACGCTCGCTTGGTTTGATCATCACCGTCAGCAGTGTCCTGATGATCGTATATTTCGTGATGCCGGCGTCGCTGGTCGGCGGCGCCGAAGCTGCCGCCCGCGCTTTGTCGTTGGGATAGTGGGACACTCGATGGTGAGACGGCGGCGTCCCACATCGAGTGCCAATCAAGTTGAAAAGTTGTTCATGCCGACTATCCCCAAGAAGCATGGGGATGGGGTGCAGCAGCAAAAAGACATTAAGAAAAATCGAAAGATTCGAAGCGGAAAGGTTGGCATACGGAAACCAATGACGAGTGTTCGCTTCACTTATTCTCACGACCCAACGAAGGTAAAACTTCCTGCTGGCTGGCGTTTCAAGCGCGTCGACAGCATCGACAGTACGAACAGCGCCCTCAAACGCATGGTCGAAACTGGTGCCGACGCCGAGCAAGGCTTGGTGTTGATGGCCGATGTCCAAACCGCAGGCCGCGGGCGTGCCGGGCGCGCGTGGCTCGGCGGCGAAGGCAATTTGTTCGCCTCGATGGTTTTGCTGGCGCCCGATCCCCCCCATCGTGCGGCGGAAATCGGCTTCATTGCTGCTCTGGCGGTGATTGAAGCAATTCAAAGATTAGCCCCGGATGCAGCCTCCGACGCTCTGCTCAAGTGTAAGTGGCCCAACGATGTTCTGTGCGACGGCGGCAAAGTCGCCGGGCTGTTGCTCGAGTCCGTCTCCGGGCCCGACGGCACCGATCTCGTCATCCTCGGTATCGGCGTCAACTTGCGCCCGGTCGACGTCACCGATACCGGCTACGCTGTGACGTCATTGGCCGATCACGGTATGGCTCTCTTTCCGGCGCGTGTCATCGAGGCGATTGTTCACACCATCGCGCCGCGTCTTGAGGTTTGGCGGCGAGACGGTTTCGCTCCGGTCCGCGAGGAATGGTTGAAGCGTTGCGCCGGGTTAGGAGAACAGATTTCGGTTCGGTTGCCAGGCGGAACCAAGGTCGGCAAGTTCGTCGAACTTGACTCCGATGGGGCGCTCATTCTGAAGACGGCGTACGGATCGCGGGAACGAATCATGGCCGGCGATGTCATGCTGGGGCAGGGGTAGTTCCATGCTGCTTGCGATCGATTGCGGCAATACAAATGTCGTTTTCGCGCTGTACGACGGCGACACGCTGGTCGGCCAGTGGCGCGCCTCGACCAAAAGCGAGCGGACCGCCGACGAGTATGGCGTGTGGTTGACACAACTTTTGGAACGCGACGGCCTCAAACCCAGCCGTGTGGCGGCGGCGATCATCTCATCGGTCGTCCCGGCCAAGAATTTCGACCTCGCGAAGCTGTGCGATAATTTTTTCGGCTGCAAAGCAAGATTCATCGGTGAACCCGGGCTGAACCTCGGCACTGAGATCAGGATCGACAATCCGAACGAAGTCGGTGCCGATCGCGTCGTCAATGTGATCGCCGCGCACGCCACCCATGGCGGGCCGCTGATCATCATCGATTTTGGCACGGCCACCACGTTCGATGTCGTGGACAAAGCCGGAAATTACTGCGGCGGCTGCATCGCGCCGGGGATCAATCTGTCCATGGACGCATTGCATATGGCGACCGCGCTGTTGCCACGCGTGCCGGTACGCAATCCCGGTAATGCCCCCGTGGTCGGCCGCTCGACCGTCGCGGCCATGAATTCCGGCGTTTTTTGGGGCTATGTCGGTCTGATCGAAGGTTTGGTGGCGCGCATCAAAGCCGAACGCGGCGAGGGCATGAAAGTCATCGCCACCGGCGGCCTTGCGCCGATGTTCGCCGACGCGACCTCGGTGATCGACGGCACCGATTCCGATCTTACGTTGCGCGGTTTGCTCGCGGTCCACAATCTCAACAGTTAGTAACCGATGAACCGCGCCGCCCCGGCTTCGAACGATCTGCCCAAAGACCTCGACCGCGGTTTGTGGTTCGTACCGCTGGGCGGCGCGGGCGAGATCGGCATGAACATGAACCTTTACGGCTGCGATGGGTCGTGGCTGATGGTGGATTGCGGCGTGACCTTCGGCGACGATGTCGTGCCGGGCGTCGATGTCGTGATGCCCGATCCCACGTTCATTGCCGAGCGGCGCGATAGGCTGGCCGCCTTGATCGTGACACACGCGCACGAAGATCATTTGGGCGCGGTCGCCTATCTGTGGCCGGAACTGCGTTGCCCTGTTTACGCCACGCCCTTCGCGGCCGAATTCCTGAAATGGAAACTGAAAGAAACCGGGCTCGACGGCGAGGTAACGGTCAACGTGATTCCGCTTGGCGGAAAAGTGGATATCGGACCGTTCGACGTGACATTCGTTTCGCTTACGCACTCGATCCCCGAACCGAATGCTTTGGTCATTCGGACCCGGCACGGCACGTTGTTCCATACCGGGGACTGGAAATTCGACCCCGATCCGCTGATCGGCGACCCGGTCGATTTCAAAGCGTTGGAAGAGATCGGAAAGCAGGACATTCTGGCGCTGATCGGTGATTCGACCAACGTTTTTTCGGAAGGGCACTCGGGCTCGGAACGTGAGGTACGCGACAATCTGACCCAGTTGTTCGGGCGGTTCACAGGCCGCATCGCCGTGGGCTGTTTTGCCTCCAATCTCGCGCGGGTCGACAGTATCGCGCGGGCCGCCAAAGCCAATGGACGTCACGTCGCGCTCGTCGGTCAATCCTGGTGGCGCATTGTCGAGACGGCTCGCAAGACCGGCTACCTCGCGTCCGATCTTGCGTTTTCCGAAGCGGACGAGGCCGCACATCTGCCGCCCGATCAAGTGCTCTACATCTGCACAGGCAGCCAGGGCGAAGGACGGGCGGCATTGATGCGCATTGCTTTTGGGCAGCACCCCGACGTTGTTCTGGAAAAAGGCGACGCCGTCGTATTTTCGTCGCGCGTTATTCCCGGTAACGAGCGGGCCGTCCATAAAGTCCAGAATCAATTAGTACGTCTGGGTGTCGAGATCGTGACGTGGCGCGATGAGGTGATTCACGTCTCCGGCCATCCGGCGCAGGACGAATTGCGCCAGATGTATCAGTTGATCCGCCCACGCGTCGCGATTCCGGTTCATGGTGAACTTCTTCACATGACGGCCCATGCGCGGTTGGCCGAAGAGTGCCAAGTACCGCAGACGGTCATCGCCGAAAACGGCCGCGCGGTTCGATTGGACGGCGATGGCGCCAGGGTGGCAGGAAACGTCTGGAGCAGCCGGCTGGCATGGCATGGCGGCGAAGCGATCCCGTTTACCGATCCGGCCCTGCGCGAACGCAAGAGAATACTCTACGATGGCGCGGTTGTGGTTTCGGTCGTGATCGAGGAAGGCGGCGAACTGGCATCCGACCCCCACGTCGCAGTCCTCGGCGTACCCGATCCGCTCCTCGAAGACGAATGGGACGAAGTCGTATCCGGGGCCATTGGCCGGTTGCCCAAGCGGGCGCGGCGCGAACCTTCCGTGGTCGAAGACGCTGTCCGCACTGCTGTTCGCAAAGCATTCAACCCGACCGGTTCAAAACCCATTGTTCGCATACAGTTAAGCGTGGTCTAAATCGGCTGGATATTTGGCCGCGCGGGCCCTAAGTGAAGTACGCACCATCGGAGAAATCATCCCATGATCGGCCGCCTTAACCACGTCGCCATTGCCGTACCCGATCTGGCCGCCGCGGCGGCCAATTACCGTACAGCTTTGGGCGCGAAGGTGTCGGACCCCGTGAATTTGCCTGAGCATGGCGTCACGGTGGTGTTCGTGGAGTTGCCGAACACCAAGATCGAATTGCTGTATCCCTTGGGCGAGAAATCGCCGATCCAAGGATTCATCGACAAAAACCCGTCAGGGGGTATCCATCATATCTGTTTCGAAGTCAACGACATCCTCGCCGCGCGTGACAAGCTGAAAGCCGAAGGTAAGCGCATTCTCGGCGACGGTGAACCGAAAATCGGGGCGCATAACAAGCCGGTCCTTTTCCTGCATCCGAAGGATTTCAACG
>JAGREB010000308.1 GCA_020446775.1 Paracoccaceae bacterium | reverse complement strand
TGGTTCAAGCTGACCCACCGCGACATGGGTCCGAAAGTGCGTTACCTCGGCCCCGAAGTCCCGAAAGAGGACCTGATCTGGCAAGACCCGGTTCCGGCTGCCGATTACAAGTCGATCGACAACAAAGATGTCGCCAAGCTGAAGTCGCAGATTCTCGATAGCGGGCTTTCCATTGGCGAGCTTGTGTCGGCCGCCTGGGCGTCGGCGTCGACCTTCCGCGGTTCCGACTACCGCGGCGGGGCGAACGGCGCACGCGTCCGTCTCGCGCCGCAGAAGGACTGGGCCGCCAACGATCCGGCGAAACTGTCCAAGGTCCTCGCCAAGCTGGAAGAAATTCAAAGCGACTTCAACGGCTCGGCGCGGGGCGGCAAGAAAGTATCGATGGCCGATCTCATCGTGCTGGGCGGTTCGGCGGCGGTCGAAAAGGCGGCCAAGGATGCCGGCTACAAGATCGACGTGCCTTTCACACCGGGCCGCACCGATGCGTCTCAGGAGCAAACGGACCCCGTGTCGTTCGCCTTCCTGGAACCGCAAGCCGACGGCTTCCGTAACTTCCAGAAGAAGACGTACAGCGTCACAGCCGAGGAAATGCTGCTCGACCGTGCCCAGCTGCTGACGCTCAGCGCGCCCGAAATGACCGTACTGGTCGGCGGTTTGCGCGTGCTTGGCGCCAACACCGGCGGTTCCAAGCACGGCGTGTTCACGTCAAAAGTCGGTCAGCTGACCAACGACTTTTTCGTCAACCTCCTGGACATGGACACGGCATGGCGTCCGACGTCCGAGGCGGCCGATGATTTCGAAGGCCGTGACCGCAAGACCGACGCCGTCAAGTGGACCGGCACGCGTGTCGATCTGATCTTCGGGTCCAATTCGCAACTGCGCGCTTTGAGCGAGGTTTATGCCCAAAGCGACGCCGGTGAGAAGTTCGTACGCGACTTCGCGGCGGCGTGGACCAAGGTCATGAACCTCGACCGCTTCGACTTGGCGTAACAGGTTCTTTCTTCTGACCTAACAAGCAGACTTTTAAGCCCCGCTCTCAGAGCGGGGCTTTTTTTTGCCATCACGCGCCTGCGGCACGCCACAGGATCGGGATCGATGCACCTTCGGGATGCGCGCCGGGCACGACATTGATCGGATCGATCCCAGGCGGATAGGGCTCGCATTCCGGGCGCGGGTCCCACGCCAAGTCGTCGCCGTGCCACCATGTCGCAAGCGCGACGCGCCGTTCGCCGCTGCGATTACCGCACGAAAAATGCAGCGTGCGCGGATGAATGAACAACGCGTCGCCCGGCGTCATGGTCCAGCCCAGGAATCGTACGGTTGGATCATCGCGCCTTAACTCGAAGTCGGGGCAGCGCGGGCGATCGGACGGCGGTGCCAGGGCGCGTCCGTTGGCGGTTTCGCCCCAGTAGAGTTGCGGAAACTTGTGGCTGCCGCCGATGCACTCCAATCCGTTCCCGGGCGTGACCGGTGTTAGCGCGATCCAGCACCCGACGATGTGCTCGCCGGTCATCGGCCAGCCCGCGGCATCGTGGTGCCATGATGTTCGCTTGGCGTTGTGCGCGGTCTTTTCGAACATCTGATTGTAAAAGAAGCCGACCGCCGTCGCGCCAACCAATGCACCGACCAAAGCGGGAATTCGCGGCGTCATCACATAGCGTGCGTAACCCTGCGGGACGAGCCGCGTACGCCCGTGGCTGTCCGGACGCACGGCGAGTTCCTCGTCGAACATGGCCAGCATGTCGGCGCATTCTCCCGCGTTGAAAACGCCGCGCACACAGACCACGCCATCACGCGCGTAGACGTTGCGGTCTTCATTTGTGATTGAAGCGCAAGGTGCCGCCGTCACATCCATCCTCTTCGATTGACCGCGCGACATTAGCATGCAACGACCGTGGCCAGGGCCGGGGAATTGACCTGTTCACGCTTCGGACTAGGATAATTGAATCTCGAAATTGAAGGTAAAAGCGCGATGTCGGCCATGTGGTCACAAATCCGCGGCGTTCCTGCGGTGACGTTCCTGATCTGTTTTGCGGCTTATGGCTTAAGCCAGCTCGACATGGCGCTGTTTTCTTACGCGTTACCCGTGATGCGCCGGGAATTGGACCTGACCTTGACCACCGTCGGCATTGTGGTCGGCGTTGCCTATACCGTCGGCGGAACGTTTCAGCTTTTGATGGGGCACCTGACCGACCGGTTTGGACGCAGCACGATGCTGCAACTGGCGCTGGGCGTGGCCAGCGTGGCGGTGGCTGCGCATGCGCTGGTTCTTGGGCCGGTTTCGCTGACGATTGCGCGCACTGTGACCGTATTCTCGGGTGGCGCGCTGTACCCTGCGACCGGCGCGCTGGTGACCGAGACCGCGCCGGCGCGCTATCGCGGCCTCATGGCCGGATTGCTGCAAACCGCCTATCCGCTGGGATGGTTCGCTGCGGCCATGTTCGCCGCGCCGTTTCTGACGTTGTTCGGGTGGCGCGCCTTGTTTGCCGTGGCGCTCTTGTCGCTCCCGTTTATCTTCGTGGTTCGGCGGTATTTGAAGGAATCGGCGCGGTTCGCCGTCGCCAAGGCCCAAACCGAAAAACGCAGTCTTTCGTCGTCATTCGGCGCGCTGTTCGCGCCCAACATGATTCGCCGGACCATTACACTGTTCATCGCGCAGTTCTTGTTCGTCGTCGCCTACGGCGGGTCGTCGCTCCTGTTCCCCACCTATTTCGTCGAAGCCCGCGGTGTCGAAATCGGGTCGTCGGCGATCCTGGTTGGCCTCGGAAACGGTGTCGGATTGTTCGGATATATTCTTGCCGCCTACGTCGGTGAATTCGTGCTGTCGCGAAGAAATACGGTAGTGTTGTGGACGCTGCTTGGCGCCACCGCGTTTTTTGGGTTGATCTGGGGGACGTCGTCCTATTCATCGGCCTTGGCCGCGTTCGCGGTGATGAGCTTTTTCTTCTACGGCGCGTCTGCGGTGAAGTTCGCCTACGTCGCCGAAGTATTCCCGACGCATTTGCGCGCGACCGGGTTGGCCTTCTGTTCGTCGCTGGCCGTCAATATCGGCATCGCGATCGGTCCCTTGTCGGTTTCCGCGGCGGTCGAGGCCTACGGGTGGGATATCGCATTCAGCGCGCTGGTCGGCGTGCCGCTGATCACGGCCGGCATCTTCTACCTATTCCTGACACCGGTGCCGTCGGGTATCGACGTCGACCAGGTTCAGGAGCACTTCGGCGGCAAAGGCGATTGAGGAGGACCGGGGCGATGGCGCGCCATGACCAAGTGATTTCCGTTTATCCCGAGCTCGAAAAGCGGTTCGATCTCAGTTACGCGGTCAAGGCCGGAAACACGCTTTATCTCGCGGGCCTCGTGGCGGCCGACGACCGGTTCAACCTGGTGGGCGCGGGCGATATGGAAGCGCAGATACGATGTATCTACGCGCGGCTGCAAAAGGTTCTCGGGGCGGCCGGAGCAAGCTTGCTGAATGTCGTCAGCGAAACCAACTACACCACCGACTCGCCGGCGTTGACCAAGGCTGCATGGGTAAGGGCGGAAATATATCGCAACGCCGGTGCCGCCATGCCGGTCGCCACCGGTGTGCACGTGCCCAGCTTGACGTTGGCGGGCGCGATGCTCGAAGTGCACGCGACTGCGGTGCTCGACGGATAAGACTGATCGCGCGCCGTCACCGCGGCAGCGATGTTTTCCCCATCAGGAATTCGTCGACTGCGCGGGCGCATTGACGTCCCTCGCGGATCGCCCACACGACCAGCGATTGTCCGCGCCGGGCGTCGCCCGCTGCGAATACGTCTTTCAGCGCAGTCTGATAGCGCACGGTGTCGGCGGCGATGTTGCCGCGTGCGTCGAGCGGCACGTCTAATTCTTCCAGCAGACCTTCGCGTACCGGATGAACGAAGCCCATCGCCAAAAACACCAAATCGGCCTTGAGCTCGAATTCGCTGCCGGGGACGTCGACCATCTGCATGCGGCCGCTGGCATCTTTCTTCCACTCGACCTTGGCGCAACGGATCGCCTTCACGTTGCCTTTGCCATCGTCGATAAAAGCCTTGGTCGCGATGCTGAATTCGCGATCCGCGCCTTCCTCGTGCGACGACGACGTGCGGAGTTTCAGCGGCCAGTTCGGCCAGGTCATCTCTTTATTTTCGTGTTCCGGCGGGCGCGGCATGATCTCGAGCTGGGTAACGGACGCCGCGCCATGACGGTTCGACGTGCCGATGCAATCCGAGCCGGTGTCGCCGCCACCGATGACGATGACGTGCTTACCGGTGGCGAGGATCGCGCCGTCTTTGGGGTCGTTGGGGACGCTATTGTCGCCCGCGACGCGCATGTTTTGCTGCGTCAGGAATTCCATCGCAAAATGGATGCCCTTGAGTTCGCGCCCCGGTACCGGCAGGTCGCGGGGGTGTTCGGAGCCCGCGGTAATGACCACGGCGTCGAAATCGCGGCGCAATTCGGCGCCTTTGATGTCGACGCCGACATGCACGCCGGTCTTGAAGGTCACGCCCTCTTTTTTCATCTGCTCGATACGCCGGTCGATCAGATGCTTTTCCATCTTGA
>JAGREB010000307.1 GCA_020446775.1 Paracoccaceae bacterium | reverse complement strand
CCGGTGACGCGGTCGTCGAAACGCGCGCCGATATTGATCATCACGTCGCAGTCGTGCATCGACAGGTTGGACTCGTATGTTCCGTGCATGCCGACCATGCCGAGCCACTGCTTACCCTTGGCCGGGAACGCACCGAGCCCCATCAGGGTCGAGGTGATCGGGAAGCCGGTTAGGTCCACAAGTTCGCGCAGCAGTTCGGCCGCACGCGGGCCCGAGTTGACGACGCCGCCGCCGGTGTAAAAAACCGGCCGCTTGGCGTGAACCATCAGATCGACGGCATGCGCGATGGCGCGCTCGTCGGGCACCACGCGCGGATTATAGGTTTTGTGCTTCTTACGCTTGATGCCGCGCGGCGCGGTTTCGTAGCGGCCGGTTGTCATCACGACGTCCTTGGGCAAATCGACCACGACCGGCCCAGGCCGGCCCGATTTCGCCACATAAAACGCTTCGTGGATGCTGAGCGCGAGTTTGTCGACGTCCTTGACCAGATAGTTGTGCTTTGTGCACGGGCGCGTGATGCCGACGGTGTCGGCTTCTTGAAATGCGTCGTTGCCGATCAGGTGCGTGGGCACCTGGCCGGTCAGGCAGACGATCGGAATGGAATCCATCAACGCATCGGTCAAGCCGGTCACGGCATTGGTCGCGCCCGGTCCCGACGTCACCAGCACGACGCCGACTTTGCCGGAGGAGCGCGCATATCCCTCGGCGGCATGGACCGCGCCTTGTTCGTGCCGCACCAAAATGTGGCGGATCGAGTTTTGCTTGAACAACTCGTCGTAAATCGGCAGCACTGCGCCGCCCGGATAGCCGAACACCACCTCGACGCCCTGTTCTTGCAGGGCTTTCAAGATGATGCGCGCACCCAGCATCTGCTCGCCCTTGGGGGCGGCTTCTTCCTCGGCGGTGGCGGTAGCAGTGGCGGCTTTTACAGCCATGTTCTCAATCCGTGATCCGTAGTCCGTAGTCCGCAAACGAAAAACCTGCGACTTCGCTCGGAAAAACGCGGCAAACCGCAGTTCCGGGCGGCGCAGGGCGGCGTAACCTAGTCACCGCACCCGGTCAGGTCAATACGAAATCACCAATTTTATTAAAGAAATCGTTTAAAATACTTTCCGAAAATTGCGCATTTACTGTTTCATGCGCATGAAACTGATGCCGGAACCATGTCGATTGGCGTTTGGCGTAGTGGCGGGTCGCGGTTTTGGCGGTGACCACCGCGGTTTCGAGGGATGCCGCCCCAAGAGCGTGCGCTGCCAACTCCTTGGCGCCCAAGGCCCGCATCACCGGAGCAGTGTCGGTCACCCCGCCGGCCAAGAGGGCTTTCACCTGGTCGAGCGCGCCGGCCGCGATCATGGCATCGAAGCGCGCCTCGCACGCGGCGTAGAGGAGATCGCGGGGCGGCATGAGAAGGATCTTGAAATAGTCGGCGGCGACGGCGGGCCGTTTCGGCTGCGTCTGCCACCAGGTGATGCTTTGCCCGGTCGCTTCCAATACCTCCCACGCCCGTGCGACGCGCTGCGTGTCGTTGACGCTTAGGCGTGCCGCAGTCTGAGGATCGCGCTCACCCAGCATCCGGTGCAAATAACTGACGCCGATGCCGTCCATCAGTTTGCGCGTCTCGTTGCGGATTTCGTCCGGCACCGTCGGAATGTCGGCCAAGCCCTCGGTCAGCGCCATCAGATAGAGTCCGGTCCCGCCCACGACGATCGGAACCTTGCGCTCGGAATGTGCAATTTTGATTTCCTGCGCGGCAAGATCGGCCCACTTGGCGGCGGACATCGTTTCTGTGGCCGCCAGAAATCCGTAAAGCCGGTGCGGCGCGCGCGCTTCCTCGTCGGGCATGGGCCGAGCGGTGAGACTACTAAGATCGCGGTAACACTGGATGCTGTCGGCATTGATGACCGTGCCGCCGAACCGTTCGGCGAGCGCCAATGCCAAAGCCGATTTCCCCGACGCGGTCGGCCCGGCAACAACAACGACTTTAATCGCGGTCATGCGTGTGGTCTCTTGTTCAAGCCGTTCATCGTTGAGGAGACCGTGACATGGCCATGAATCCGATCCGTGGCGGTTGCCTGTGTGGCTGCGTCAAGTTCGAGGTCAAACCCGAATTCTTCGCCTTCAAATACTGCTTCTGCTCGCGGTGCCGCAAACGCAGCGGCACCGTTCATGCCGCAAATCTGTTCACGCGGGAAGAAAACTTCCGCTGGATTGCCGGCCAAGACAACGTTGCCCAGTATACCGAGCCGGAGACCGGGAAAATCCGCAACAGCTTTTGCGGAACGTGTGGATCGCGGCTGCCCAGGGTAACGCCGCGCGGCGCAGTCATCCCGGCGGGATCGCTCGACGACGACCCGGGGATGCAACCCCAACACTGCATCTATTGGGATTCGCGCGCGACGTGGCTGCCGCTGCCGACTGACCTACCGAAGCTGCCGGAAGCTGCCCCCGCGCCTTAGTCGAGGACAAGACTGACAAGGCCGTCAGCAAGCTTGGGTTCGAACCACGTCGACTTCGG